>DQVJ01000277.1 GCA_015661795.1 Sulfurovum sp. | reverse complement strand
TCAAATATTTCCATAAATAGATGCTCTAAATGCACCTTGCTATCTTCAATATTTGTTCCCACCAATAAATCTGATATCATAAATATTTCGTTGAATGTACCATTTAGAAAAACAATTATTAATGACAAAAACATTAATGAGATTGCCATAGTTAATGCCATAGATGATGCGTACTCAAAGCCACTAACCTCTCCATTTTGTGCATGTGTCATTTTCCCTATAGTGCTATAACCGTAAGAGAATATAATTACATTCATAGCTAAGAACACAAATATTAAGGCTAGATACATTAGATATATAATTCCTACAATTCCCCTAGCCTGTTCTACTGCTTCTGCTCCATAAGGCTCTATGGCATCAAGATGATACGGTAATTCAAGAGATAGGTCTGTCCATCTGGTATGCAAAAACCACTCCATGCCCTCCGCAGGGTTAATCGAATATGAATTAGCGAATAAACCAATATATACGGTCATAAACATAGTAAAAGCTATCAAAAACAATATTGAGTAAAAAATAGACATACCCATTGCTTTACCAATAGTAGATATTATTGGTGCATTCAAGTTTTTATTTACTTGCTTGAATTGATAAATTATAAGTACGAAAACAGGGGTAATCATTAGTGCCGTTCCCATGCCTCCATAAAACATAATACTAAATATATCGTCTTGGGACAAGGCACTTAATGATGTGTGATAAAAATACATTTTAATTAACCTAGATTACTATTGCACCGCTAGGTGTTTTGCTTTTTTGTTGCTTTTTTGTAGTTTTCGCTTCGGTTTTTGCTTTTTGTTTCTTTTTCTTAGTTTTTTTATTACTTTGGTATGGAGATTTTTCGATTGTAACTTTCACCTTCTTATCGACATGTTTTTTTATTGAATCTTTAATTGTTTTGTCTATTTTGTTAAGTGATAGGCTTATTTGCTCAGTAATAGAAAACAACCGCTTTTCAAGATTTTTCTTTTCCATCTTAAGACTACTTATTGTGTCATTTAAAGAACTAACGGTAGGGGTCATATCTCTGTGCCATTCACCCAATGATGGTATCAAAGGAGTATATCCTAGTCTTATCATAACTTTTGTAACGGACGGAGAGTACGGTGGCAATATTTTTTTAAACTTATCTTTTAAGTACTTCTCTTTTGTTCTGATCCCTTCTTCTGTTTTGGCAGTAGTTAGACAAAGATGTTTTTTTTGTGTCTTATCCTTATAATACACAGGACTTTCTTTTCTAAAAAGAGATAATGCTTCTAGTCTAATAACCTCAAAGTCACTTATCTCCTTTTCACCCTCTTTAGGATGAAGCTTGAGACAATAAAAAGGTTTTTCCTTCTCTGAATTCATAGCTTTTTCTTTTTGGTGCTTCATGACATTTATTGTGTTGACAATTCCTGCTACAAAAACCTCTCTATCTTTTCCCTCTTCGGCTGTTGCTTGTATGTTTAATACGCATAATGCTGATACAAGTAATACGACTTTTTTCATTTTATTTCTCCATGTGTTTTTATTTTTTTCATACTTATTGCTTCCTTCTTTATTTCTCGAATAGTAACAACTGTCTCAATGTCTAATATTCTAAATTTTTGAGTAATGGCTTCTAATGTTATTTTTAACTTATTTCTCTTTTTTAGTAACGCAACAATCTCATCACGATAAGACTTACTGATTTCTTTTTCTGTGCTTAAATATTCTTCCTTAAGAGATAATGCAGAAGTTCTCACCTCTGGTAAAACGTATAAGCACTCTATACATGTTTTATTGCACAAGGGGCTAGTGCTCCCATATAAGGTTGAAGCAGATACAACTATAAGTGTGAGTAGCCGTTTCATTTAAAAGCACCTTCTTCAACTTCTGAGGACATAAAAATAACAGCATCAAGGCAAGAAACAAACTCATCCTTTTTTTTAGAAAAGATTTGTCTATACACAATATCTCTTAGTTTAGATTTAGTGGCTTCTTTTATCTCTTTCCTATTTACTCCTCTAGCTTTAGCAAGAAATTCTATAGCCTTCTTCACCAGCATAGCATCCATTAAGTCCATATCTACAAACCATGACTTGCCATTTTCTTTTTTTTGCTTACTATCTACTGTGTTTTCATAGTCTTCAATTAGTTTCCAATACTTCAAACAATATTCGTCTATATCCTCTTGTCTGACAAGTGTTTCTTTTTTTCTAAAGTCTTCTATTATCTTGGTGTTAACATAGTATTTTGTTCTATTTCCCTCTTCAACCAAACGTAAATAATCTACATAATCTACATCTTTTTTAATTTTATAAAGTAGTTGCTGTCTTGTTATTTCAAGTATCTTTGCGACTTCTTTTAGGGCTAAATAATGTTCTTCTGCTTCCATTAGATAATCCTATTTTATATAAAGATCATAGAGTAAGCCACGATTTTCCGTGTCTTTCTTTTGAGTTTTTTTAGAGCTAGTTACTGAGCTAATTCTATTTTTCCCATATCTCTTGCTTTTTGTTTTAATTCTATTTTCTATATCTTTTTTGTAGGCATCAACGTGACGAAATGTTTTTCCAACATACGATTTAAAATTAGCTCGTTGCTTTTCTATTGATACATTTTGATAGACTATCGGCTTAGGTAGATGTTCATATTGGTTTTGTGACTCTTCAACGCTTGTGTTATGGATTGGATATACTTTCTTTTTACTTCCACACCCTGCCAACATAAATGTTGCCATAAGAAGTATTGCTAACGAGTTAGCAATACTTGACTTATATGGCAAAATCATTTGATTGAAGTTCTTTAATCTCTTCTTTTTGTTGTTTGTCCTGCAATGTTTCACTTGAGATTTCCTTAATGCTTTTGGCATATAGTACCAAATTGTCAAAAGCTTTATTGATTTTCTCTTCGGGCTGTGTTTTAAACACTCCATAGTTATAAATCGTTATATCATCTATGAAGTTTACACCTATGCTTTCTAGGATTTTAACGGTCTTATCATCATTCGCAATTTCAGTTTCTTTTTTTGATTTGAACATCATATATTCTAAAGGTATTTTTTCTAATGGAGTGATAATATCTTTCTCCTTATAGCCAACATCTGTTTTACTAGATGACTCTATTTCATTAAGTACTTCCATTAGTTTTTCACCAGAGGGAGAAGGTATAGCTTTTTCTATTCGGAGAAGTAATTCATCTGCTTCTTTTTGTATATATGAAAGTTCAAAAGTAGCAGTCATCATTCCCTCTGCTCTTTCAGTTGGGTCATTTTTTTTCTCTGCTTCTTCTAGCTCTTTTATATATCTATCTTTCCCGATAGAAAGTTCGGAGATCTTAGCCATTATTTCATATATTTCTTTTTTCGTGTCATCCTCTGAAAGTTCTTCATGTGCAAGAATAGAAGTATCAGCACCTCTTTTTAAACTCAACGACAGGTCGCTTCCTCCATAGGAATAATACTTAAACATATCGTCAATAGGTGTACCTCTAAAGGCTTCGTAAGATGACACGATGTAGGAAGCATCACCAAAAGACATACCACTTATGTCTCTAACTAAAACCTTTCCATTGTCTTTTCCAATATACTCTGAAACGATACGCTCTAGTCTTTCTGAGTTCTTAAGTTGATTATAAAATTTACTCATAATCGCCTCTTTATTAAAAGGACTAAGTTCAAGAAAAGGTAATTGCATTAATGCACTTTCTAAGTCTGCCTCATTTCTCACACTTTCTTCTAGTTTTTTTGAGAAGTCTTTTATTGCTTTTTTAAACTTATTCTTGCTTTTTTTGTCAATTTTTTTACTACTTCTGCCCTTAAATAGAATAAAATCATTTTTATGTCTGCCAACAATAAAACCATCACTGTGCATATATCCACCATTTTTAAACATTGAAACATTTAATTCACTTAGTGGGGTAGACTTACTTTTTTTCATAGCAGAATAGATTTTTTTTAACACTTCATCAGAAGATATATCACCGATACCTTTTTTAGAGACAACCTTAATTTCTTTAAGTATTTTTTCTAATTTTTTCCTTAACTCTATTTTTTTAAGACCAGTCATGCTATCAATCTCCATTATATTTTAATTAATACAATAATAGCGTTTAGATCAAGATAAAAAGGTAGTTGCTTTGTACAGTGAGAGGTTATGCAGTTTATAGCACCCATAAGTTTATGAGTGCTTGTTGTTTTATGGGTTTAAATTTCCACTTTGATTGCCATTGCTTGATCTACGGCATCATTCTCTTTTTTCTCTTCAGAGGCTTCTATTCCCTCCTCATCAAGTTTAGTTTCTTCCTCTTCTAGCTCATCAAAGAGAAGATTTGAAGGTGCAGGGATTACTTCGCCTTCGTTTGCTATCTCCTCTTGTGCTACAACCTCTGCTTCTGTTGGTTCTTCTACAGAAGGGGCACTTTTCTCTTCTTCAGCCATCTGTTTTGCTACCTCTGCAATTTCTGGTGAAAGGTCTTTTATGTCAAGGTCATCAAAAGTGATACTCATTCCTAGGTCTATATCTATCTCTTCTTTGTAGTATGAGTCTTTTTTAACATACGTTTCTTTGTTTTCATCGTAATAAGCCTTAAGGTCATTCATTGTCT
>DQVJ01000271.1 GCA_015661795.1 Sulfurovum sp. | reverse complement strand
ATCTCAGGCCTTCTACTCATCACAGTCATGAGTAGGGAAGAGATAATGTTGAGAGATGCAACCAATATGATAAGCATCAATACTAAAAAAAGTGCTTTTTTTTCTAGTTCCATAGCGGCAAAGAAATTACCATTTTGTTGCCACCATCCTTCGATAAGCACACTATTTGGAAGTATAGCCTTGATTTCATTGATTTCATCTACTGGTTCTTTGGTATAAATATGCAGTCCATCATAGGCACCATGTGGACGTTTTAAAAGTTTTTCAAAAGCCTCAAGTGTTGTATACATAATGGCCTTGTCGTACGCTTTAAGTCCAGATTTGAAAACACCATCAACAACAAATCGCTTTTGCAGAGGCATCGTTCCAAAGCCTATGGCCTGTTGTTCGGAGAAGTAAAGTGTGACTTTCTCTCCTTTGGGTACATCCATCTCAAAAGAGAGTCCTTCCCCAATGACAACTTTAAATATAGTTTTTTCAGTATCTTTGGCTTCTTTAAAGATAGGGTTAATCTCTGCTTCTTTGATATAGTCTACACCATAAAGTAATGAGCCTTGTACAGCACCTGCATTTTTAGAAATGACTTGAGTTGTATAATAAGGGCTAAATTTTAGATGAGGAAATTTTTCTTTTAAAGTATGTATAAGTGTATCATTGACAGCATTTTCTTCTATAGGAAGGACGGTAAGAGGGTAATTCATGACAAAAAGTTTTTTAGTAAATTCTTTTTGTGTACCATTCATAATCCCCATAGCAAGCATAAGTACCATCACCCCTGCCGAAATTCCTAAAAAAGCCAACATTGCAGAGATGAAAATAAAAGGATTTTCTTTATCATATTTAAGATAGTGTTTTATGATATGCCTAACAAATTTTTTGTTAGGCGAGGAGATAGATGCTTGAGACATTATGCCAAGAGACCTTTTTTAGGACCACTTTTCCCATGACAGTTTTTGTACTTTTTCCCTGAACCACAAGGACATGGTTCATTTCTCTTAGGTTTTTTTGTTCCTGTAATAGGTGTATGTTTTGTATTTTCGTCATTATCCGTATTTAGTGTCACTTCCGAAACATCATTTTCAAGTTCTTCTCTAATATGTTCAATAGCAGCTTCTTCTTCTTCTGGAGATTCAAAATTAAACTCTACAATTTGAAGTGTTTTAACCGCTTCATATTTGATACGTGTCACAAGGTCAGTAAAGAGTTTATAGCTATCTTGCTTATATTCAGTGAGTGGGTCTTTTTGGTTGTATCCTCTAAGCCCGATACCAGTTTTAAGTACATCCATTTCATATAGGTGGTCACGCCATTGAGGGTCAAGTACTTGTAAATACAAAATACGTTCAATTTCCTGACGTTGTTCAGGGTCGATTTGAGACATTTTAGTTTCATAAAGATTTTCCATCATATCACGTATCATAGTTGTGAGTTCTGCTACTTCTTTGTCTTTCAATTGTTCTGGTTTTACTTCAATACGTAATTCTTCTTGAATAAGTGCTGCAAGTCTCTCGACATCAAAGTCTTCTGAGGGCATACCTTCAAATATTTCTCCTTCAGCCAGAAGATGCGCAATATATTCTTCTCTATTCTCTTTTATTTTAGCATTTATGTCAAAATCTGGGTCAAGCAGTTGGTTTCTAAAAGCATAGATTGCTTTTCTTTGGTGATTTGCAACATCATCATATTCTAAGATATGCTTTCTTGACTCATAGTGTTGATTTTCTACTTTTTTCTGTGCTTTTTCAACAGAACGTGTGACTATTTTAGAATCAATGTACTCACCATCTTCAACACCAAGTTTGTTCATAATATTTCTAATCTTCTCTCCACCAAATATGCGTAGAAGGTTGTCATCCAAGCTTAAGAAGAACTGGCTTTCTCCTGGGTCACCTTGACGTCCTGAACGACCTCTTAGCTGGTTGTCTATACGTCTACTTTCGTGTCTTTCTGTACCTAAAATCATGAGACCACCAAGTGCTTTGACATCATCATCAATTTTGATATCGACCCCACGACCAGCCATGTTGGTTGCTACTGTGACTGCACCTTTTTGACCAGCATTCATAATAATCTCTGCTTCTTGTGCATGATTTTTTGCATTAAGCATATTGTGAGGGATCTTTTCTTTTTTAAGTCTTTCGTCTATCATTTCTGATTTTTCAATAGACGCTGTACCTATGAGTACGGGCTGGCCTTTCTCATGAAGTTCTTTCACACGTTTGACTACGGCATCAAGTTTTTCACGTTCTGTATTGTAAATGAGATCATTTTTATCAAGTCTGGCTATGGGTACATTTGTAGGGATAGAAATAACATCAAGATTATATATTTGTGCAAATTCAGTGGCCTCAGTTTGTGCGGTTCCAGTCATACCAGAGAGTTTTTCATACAGTCTAAAGTAGTTTTGATAGGTAATCTCTGCAAGTGTTTGAGATTCTTCTTGTATCTCAACACCCTCTTTTGCTTCAAGTGCTTGGTGCAGTCCTTCAGAATACCTACGTCCTTCACTTAGTCTTCCTGTAAACTCATCGACTATAATAACTTCATTGTTTTGTACCACATAGTCTACATCTTTTTCAAAAATATAGTGTGCTTTAAGTGCTTGATCTAAGTGGTGGGAAAGTGTAGCATTTTCTAAATTATAGAGGTTTTCGACTTCAAAAAGATCTTGGGCTTTTTGGAGTCCCTCTTCTGTCATGACAATGGTTTTATTTTTTTCATCAACGACAAAGTCTCCAGTGGTTTGCTCAGGTTCACCAGGTTTGGTTTCGATTTTCTCTCCCCGTTGCATCTGTTTGGCAATGGCATCTGCTCTGGCATAGTGGTTTTGGTCACGTTGTGTGGGTCCAGAGATAATAAGTGGTGTTCTTGCTTCATCGATAAGAATAGAGTCTACTTCATCGATGATAGCATAGTGATGTTCACGTTGTGCTTTTTCCTCTGCACGTACTTTCATATTGTCTCTTAAATAGTCAAACCCATATTCATTGTTTGTACCATATGTAATATCCGCGGCATACTGTGCTTTTCTTTCCATGTCATCATAGATATCTGAGGTAAGACAACCAACGGTATAACCTAAAAATTCATATAAAGGACTCATCTCTTCACTGTCTCTCTTTGCAAGATAGTCATTGACTGTGACGATGTGTACACCTTTGCCTACCATGGCATTGAGTATGACCGCAAGAGTGGCTACCAAAGTTTTACCTTCCCCTGTTTTCATCTCAGCGATATTTCCATTATGAAGAACCATTCCTCCAACCATTTGGACATCATAATGCCTTAGTCCCAAAGTTCGTTTACTTGCTTCACGAGTGATAGCAAAGGATTCATATAAGACCGCATCTAAATTTTTTGCACCACTTTGTACGTCACTTTTAAGTGCATTGAATGCTATTTTAAGGGCTTCATCATCCAGTGATTCATAATGTGTTTCTAATGCATTGATATTTTTTACTTTTTTGAGGTAGTTTTTAACGATTTTATCATTTTGTGTGCCAAAAACTTTGAGTAGGGTTTTAATCATCTTTGTCTTGCCTTTTCTAAATTCGTAATATTTTATCCAAATAGTGATTAATAAACCGTTAGAAGGCAGGTCTTAACAGTAACATCTCTGTTACAATTTTTTCTCATCATCTTTCCAATCAAAAGTAAAACACATGGGTAATTGATTGTTTTTATTGAGATATAGACCTGTGAAATATCCTGAAAAAAATATGGAAAGAATAGCTATGAGCGAGGCTACAGCTAAAGTAGAAAACCCTGTCAGCCCCTGTCCTACAGTACACCCAATAGACATGATACCCCCTATCCCCATGAGTGCACCACCCAACATACTGTTTCTTAATTTATGTATTTTCATATTTGAAACACACCCAAAGCTATATTTTTTGTTAAATTTAGACATGATAAAAGCACCCAATAGAACCCCTAATATCACAGAAATACCAAAATCTAGGTACGTAGTTTTGTAGTGTGTAAAAAGTTCAAGTGTTCGTGAAATTGGGCCTATAAAAGTCATACTTGTAAAAGGCACATACCGTGTTTCCAGTTCTAAAGTTTCTGCACCATATACCCCTGTTAAGTACCATCCTAAAGCAATCAGTAGACCTATAATCACACCATCATAAAGCGTAAAAATCCTTTTTACACTTCGGGTTAATAGAAGTAAAACAATAACAAGTATAGATACAATGACATAGATATTTAAACGTGTATTTACAAGATAAGATGACAGCTCTATCAATGTTTGATTTGAACTTAAGGTATAAATAGCTGTGTTAAAGATGCCTTTTGTACTAGAATAGGCAAAGATAGCAATAAATATCAGGGTTACCAAAGATTTATTATCCCCTTGCGCAAACTTGATGAGATGTCTGCTACTGCAACCATCAGCAATCATCATACCTGAGCCAAACAAACATCCACCAATAATAATAGTAAAATAATTCAACTCATCACTCAACCATACTGTTTCAGATAAGTCTATATCATAAAAAAGTGTTAGTATATAGGTCGATACTATAGCAGTTATCATCGCCATAATGACTGATGCGGCTCTTTTGGTTGAAGACATAAGGATGTAGTCTTTGATAGAACCACTAAAACAAAATTGTGTTTTTTGCGCAACCACACCAAAGATGATACCCATCAGTAGCGCAAAGGCATTGACAATTTCAAAGATTTCATAGGTTTCAGTCTGTATCATAATTATTTCTTTATTCTATAAATTTTAGTGGATACTAACGAAGTTTTGGATTTATGTCAAGTAAGTCTATAGATATAATTATTATTTCTTAAGGCACTTCACCAACACTTCACATTTTTATGAGACAATCAACTCATGCCAAGTGATATTTTGGTATATTTCAAACTAGGAAAAAGGAAAAATAATGCGAATTTTTATAATGACTTTGCTTCTAAGTATCTATGCCAGTGCTACAGTTATAGTACTTCCGGACAACTTTACAGCAGATTTTGTCCAAAAGATAACAAACACCAAGAAAAAAACGATTGACTATAGTGGTAAAGTACGTTTTTCGAATCCATCCCTTTTAAAGTGGAGTTATGCCAAACCAACACAAAAAGAAGTATGTACCACGAGAGAGGAACTTACAGTAGTAGATCATGATTTAGAACAGGTATCCTACTATCGCATCCATAAAGGATTTAACTTTTCCAAAATTTTAAAAAAAGCAAAGCTGTATAGTAAAAATATATATGTAGCTAAATATGAAAATAAACATTATACGATACAGGTGGATACTAAAAAAAGATTACAGAGTATTGCATATTATGATGATTTAGATAATAAAGTACAAATCGTTTTTAAGAATGTAAAATATGGAAAAGGGAGCTTGAGCAAAAAGAGTATGCACTGTCAAGTTCCAAATAACTATGATGAGATCAGAGGCTAACATGCAAGAGACACTCACAAACATCCAAAGTGATTCTACATTGTTGCTTATTGCAGGTATTGCAATCGTTGTTTTATTAGCCATTGTTCTTGTGGTGGTGGTTTCAGCTATGCGCATAAAAGTCTATAAAGACAGATTTAAAAATCTTTTTTATGAAAATAAAGAAAAAATAGAATATATAGATAAAGTGGAAAAAGAGTTACAAGAGTGTAAAATTAAAAATGCTAAAAATGAGCAAGAATTGGCACAATTTGATGAAACCAAAAGGACACTGGAAAAAGCAAATGAATCCTATCTTTCTTTGCAAGATATATATAATGAAAATGAAAAAGAGTTGAGTCAAATAAAAGCAAAATTAGAATCTTTGGATGGGATGTATACATCTTTGATAGATGAGCATAAACATTTGCAGGAACGATTTGATATGATGCAAGATGAAAATCTAAAATACCGTATAAACAATACGCGTTTATTGATGAAATTGGAGCAGGAAGAACGTTATGATCATACTCTGGAACAAAAGAAAGAGACTAAGGGATAAGCATCATGAATAGGCAAAAAGTTGTGTATACCCAAAAATT
>DQVJ01000276.1 GCA_015661795.1 Sulfurovum sp. | reverse complement strand
TCTTCTAAATCTAATTTATATTCCAGTTGTTTGGATTGTACTAAAATATCAAAATATTCAGTTCTGTTTTTTATTAATGCTTGCAGATCTATCATTTCATCATGGTTTTCTTTTTCCTGTTCAAGGGTAAGATAGGTTAAATCTTTATAAAGTATAGATACAGTTTTTGCAGCGATATTGATACGATTTAATTTTGCTCTGTTTTTCTCAACCATGACATCGGTATCCATCATCTCAATATTGGCTAAAATAGCAGATAAAGGTGTGTTAAGTTCATGTGTTGTATCTTTTATAAACCTATCAAGCAAGACAATAGAATCACGCATAGGTTTTAAAAAAAGTTTTGCAAGATAAAGGCCAAAAAGAAGGAAAACAAAAAAAGCAATAAGTCCATAACCTATAATGTTTTTCCATATAATTTCTCTCCATATCCCATCATCTAATACTTCTATGACAATATATTTTGTACCTAAATAATAATCATCTAAACTTTTCAAAAAATGTATATGATTGCCGACAATATATATTTCTTTATCAAAGCGTATATTTTTATTTTCCAATAAAGAAAAAATCTCTTGGTACTCTGTATCATATATCGCAGATTTAAAACGAGGATCTCTAGGATAGTTCACTCTTTCATCAAAAAAATGATGTAAAACTTTTAATCTTTTTGCTTGAATAAACGCATATTTAAAAAGTGTAGCTCTTTGGGATGATAGCATGAGTTTTTCTTGCGTTTGATAATAATAAGCGCAAAGCAATAGTATCATAAACACAATCATCGCTACATAAAGTGTTAAAAACCTAAAAAGTGATTTCTTCTCACTCTTTAGAAGAGAATTTATAGCCTTGTTTTTTGATACTAACAATTTTTTCCTTGCCTATGATTTTACGTAAATTTTTAATATATGTACGAAGTGCAGTATCACTTGATTCTTCATCATAATCCCACAAATGTTCATAAATACGTTCATGTGCTATGACAGTACCATCATTTTTCATAAATAACTTCAAAAGTTTGGACTCTTTTTGTCCCAGTGTGATTGTCTTATCATCAACTATGATTTCATTATTTTCTATATGGTAGGCAACCGTATCCGAGATTTGAATCACTTCTTTGGATTGATGGAAAAAACCACGTTTTAAAAGAGTCTCAACACGAATTTTAAGTTCTTTAAGCACAAAAGGTTTACGTATATAGTCATCACAACCACTCTCAAACCCTTTTTCCAAATCATCCACAGAATCTAAAGAAGTTATGAAAATTGCAGGTGCTAAGACATCACTTTCTCTTGCTTGTTTGAGCAAGTCAAAACCATTGATACCTGGTGTGTTTACATCTAAAAGCAACAAATCATATTTGCTCTCATACAGTTTTTCCTGTGCTTCATATCCATCATATACAGAGATAACAGTATGCCCTTCGTCTTCCAGAAATTCAGTAACTGTTTCATTAAGATTTGCATCATCTTCTAATAATAGTATACTTCCCATCTATACATACTGCCTAACCCAGTCTTCTATCTGTGTACTGTCACGTGCTCCCGAGAATCTACCTACTTCTTTTCCGCCTTTAAAAGCAAGCACTGTGGGGATACTCGCTATACGATACGTAGAACCTAAGGTTTGTTCATCATCATTATTGATTTTTAAAAATTGTGCTTCTAGGGGCATTGCGAGCGCAGCTTTTTCAAAATGTGGTGCCATCTGTAAACAGGGGCCACACCAAGGTGCCCAGAAATCTACTATCACCGGCAACTCTGAATTTGCAATATAGTTGGCTAAAATGTTTGCATTTGCAGTAAGTGGTTTGCTATCTAGAAGAGATCCTTTACACTCACCACAGTTTGCCTTAGCATAGGATTCTTTTTTAGGTATACGATTTACTTTAAGACAATGCGGACATACTACATTTACATTCATAGAAAACTCCTATAGTTTAGATTATTTTTTAATAGTTTAGCTATTATAGCAAATAAAGTAAATACTTATTTAATAATCTCACAATAAAGGAAAACATATGGCAACAAAAGAACTCATAGTGGGTGGTGGATGTTTTTGGTGTACAGAAGCAGTCTTTGAAACACTCAAAGGGGTAAGTGATGTTGAAAGTGGGTATGCAAACGGACAAACACTAAACCCTACCTATACACAGATATGTACAGGAGAAACAGGGCATGCTGAAGTAATCAAAATCACTTATGATGACAATATCATCACTGTAGATACACTCTTAGATATTTTCTTTGTAGTACATAACCCCACTACACTTAACCAACAAGGGGCTGACAGGGGTACACAGTATCGCTCAACTATACTTTATAGTGATGAAGAGACAAAAGAAGCTGCACTCAAAGCCATGGAAGCAGCACAAACAGACTACACTGATCCTATAGTGACTACCATTGAACCTTTAGCGTGTTACTACAAGGCGGAAGCCTACCATCAAGATTATTATAGACAAAACCCTATGCAGGGATACTGTAATGCTGTGATACCTCCAAAGTTGGCAAAACTAAAAGCAAAATTTGCCAAAGAGATGTCATAAGGCTATCTTCCTTCTAAGGGATTGTCCGACCTATGCTTCACTTTTTTCTCTTGTTCTTCAGAGATATTGGGTTGTGAAAACGCTACTTTCCCTGCGATAATACATCCTTTGCACCCAGGCTCACAATGATGATGTAGCTTTAGACACCACTCGGTATCCTCTCCTTTTGTCCCCATAAACTGGCATCCCCATCCTGAACTCATACTATTGTCTCCTCACTTTTTATTTATAATATAACATTAATACCTTATCTCAAACCCATCTGTATGAAACTCTGCATCATCTATAATATCATATCTTACTTCCTCTACACTGCTTAAAGGTGATCCCTCTTTAAGTATAGACATGAAGGTATCAAAGTCATCATCAAACACTTCAGCCACAACTTCTACACTGCCATTATCAAGGTTTTTAATATACCCTTTAAACTGCTTTTTCATCAGTGCCTGTGAAACAAACTTTCTATAAAACACACCTTGTACTTTTCCTAAAATTACAAATCTATACCATTCCATAAATCAGGCAGCCTCTCCATACACATCTTTAAGGTCTTGAAGAAATTCTAAAAGGCGTTCGTGAAATAAAACATCTTCTTCTACCTCTTCATCTATACACTCTTTAAAGGTACTTAATAACCCAATATCAATCTTTTTTGCAAAACGCTTATTTTCTTTTGTCTCTTTTTCTACCAATTGAATCAAATGTTCAAAATCAAGTCCATTATTGGTAACAATCTTTTCATGATACTCATTTACAGTGTCTATCAGCAGTTCAGCTCTTTCATGATCTTCACCATAGATAGTATAAGCAATATCTTTCATTTTTTGTTTTTCACATTCACAAATTTCACCATTGGCCGAAACCATGAGTGTCAGTATTTTTGCTCTATACTCCATAGAGCTGTGGTGATACACCAAAAACTCTCTAAACATTTTTCTTATGGTATGCTTCAGATTCTTTAACACTCACTATCCTTGAATTACAATTAACACTATTTTAACAAAATTATACTATAGTTTTTCCTAGGTAAAAAAATGAAGGAAATGCGTATGGGGAATATAGATCTAGTCATTATACTAACAACTGCTTTTTTAGGGAGTGTTGGACACTGTATAGGTATGTGTGGTGGTATCGTTGTAGCGTATACATCGAATAAAATCAATCAAAAATCCAGCTACGTCTATCAGATATCAGCCCATTTGGCATATAATTTTGGACGTGTTGCCACATATACTCTCTTGGGAGCTGTTTTTGGCACTATTGGCAAGGTAATCGCTTTTACGCCCACAACCAAAGGAGTACTCTTTCTTTTGACAGGTGTTTTGATGATTTTAGCGGGGCTTTCACTTCTGGGTAATTTAAAGTTCTTAAACTCATCAGAATTATCTATATCACAATATAGCTGGTACCAAAAGAGTTTTAAAACACTTATTTCAAATAAAAGTTATGCAAGTTTTTTTATGCTTGGCATGCTTAATGGCATTATCCCTTGTGGGCTTGTTTACTCCTTTGCCATATTTGCTGCCAGTACAGCCACACCTTTAGGTGGTGCATTGGTAATGGCTACTTTTGGTTTGGCAACCATTCCCGCTCTTTTCTTTTTAGGCTTCCTCACCAAATTTCTTCAAAAAGGAAATCTACGTGGTATCATGATGAAGCTTGCGGCACTTCTTGTCATTCTCTATGGTGTTATTACCCTCTATAAAGGCTACAATTTTGTAGCCTATCCAGAAGAGATGAAAGCCATGATGGACAAAATGCATGAAAACAGTATACAGGAAGGTCCAATGACTGGTAAATTCAATGGAATGAAATGTGCTCCTGGGAAATGTGGTTAATACCTTATATAATGGAGTTTTTTGATATACTTTCACTATGAATCACATTAAAAACTATGCCTATAGCCATACTCCATTACACTTTAACTTTAAACAAACAGTAGAACGCTTTTTTGTAGAAGAGATACCTCTATATCCCTTCACAGGTACTGGAAATCACCTCATACTCAAAATCAAAAAAACAGACATGAGTACATGGAAACTCATCACTGTCCTGGCAAAAGCTTCTGGTCTACAGGAACGGGACATAGGCTATGCAGGGCTCAAAGACAAAAATGCCACTGCTATACAGTACATTTCTATCCCAAAACAAGCCGAAAAAGAGCTAAACAAAAACCTTACAACTGAACGTGTAGAGATACTCGAACGCAGCTACAACAAAGCACCCATCAAAGTAGGACACTTAAAAGGCAACAGCTTTTCCATAGTCCTCCACAACGTCAACGAAAAAGATGCCAAGTTTTTTAACACCACTGCTAAGATGATGCAAAGTAAAGGCATACCAAACTACTACGGCTACCAACGTTTCGGAGAAGACAGCTGTTCATACCTTCAAGGTAAAGAGATAGCCCACTCGGGTAAACGTCTCAAAGGAAGCAAAGAAAAACTCCTGGTCTCTGCCTACCAAAGCTACCTTTATAACAGATGGCTGGGAGACCGTGTAAAACTTTCTACCATCATAAACACAAACAATGTATCTCAAGCCACAAAAAAATTAAATTATCCAGAAGAACTTGTCAAAGTACTCGCCAAACAAGAGCAGTTTTTCAAACTCTTTATAGGTGATATAATCACCCCCTACCCTTACGGAAAAGAAGACTACGTCAAAGATATGCATCAGTCTGCTCTTGCATTTAGTCAAAAGAAGATCTCTCCTACTGGACTACTCTGTGGTGCCAATGTAGAACGCTCTAAATCAGATGCCTACTACTTGGAAGAACCTTATGATGACACAGAACTAAATGCTCTCAAAGGTGACAGACGTTTTGCATGGATATGGCCAAAAGATGTAGAAAGCTCTTACAGTCCTGACAGTAAAAAGCTTACGGTTGAGTTTTACTTGCCTAAAGGGTCATATGCGACTACATTTTTAGAAGAAATCGGGAAGTTTTCTTTGAAGGAAAAGTAAATAAACTTTAGTTTTTTACATATCCAAAGGGCTAACTACCCCC
>DQVJ01000226.1 GCA_015661795.1 Sulfurovum sp. | reverse complement strand
TTCCAGCAGTTAATACAGGAGTAGAATAACTATCATCGTATTCTGTTGTTTCAACTAAATATTTTGTTGGTTGTTCATATTCTAATACATCCCAAGCTCAACAATATCCAATTCAACAGGAATAACACCTACCTCAGTATCTTTATAACCCTCTTTCATACTAAAATCCCAAACTTTTCAAATAACCATTTAACTTACTATCTATCTCTTTCTCTTTACTCTCAAGTGCACTTATATCTTCTCTAGTAGCCTGAATATCAATAATTATTTCATCTTCACTTGTATCAATATATCGTGAAATATTTAAGTTAAAATCGTTCTCTTCAATCTCACTCATATCCACCACTCGCATAAACTTATCTATTGTCTCAAGACCGTCATAAGCATCTATGACCTTAGAAATATTCTCAGGTGTCAAAGTGTTCTGATTTTTACCGTTTTTGTACTCACTCGAAGCATCTATAAACACCACCTTGTTCTTGAAGTTAGATGGCTTACTCTTATTAATGATAATGATACTTGCAGGGATACCTGTATTATAGAATAGTTTCTCAGGAAGACCAACAATAGCTTCAATGATATCATCATTTAAAATACCTTTACGGATTTTACCCTCAGTTCCTCCACGAAACAAAATACCGTGAGGAAGTACAACGCCCATACGACCATCATTCTTTAAAACTGAAATCATATGCTGAACAAAAGCAAGGTCTCCATAACCCCTTGGAGGGATACCATACTTAAACCTGCCGTACTCATCTGAAACAACATCGTTGTACTTAGGTGTCGTTTCTTTACCATTTTCATCAACTTTAACATCTATCTCAGCAGGAGCCCACCACTTCTTAAGACTAAAAGGAGGATTTGCAATAACACGGTCAAATGTCATTAATTCAGAGTTCTCTTCGTGTTTGGGAGAAGCTAAAGTATCACCTTTACGAATATCTGAGTCTTTAAAGCCGTGAACAATCATATTAATCATTGCTATTGCCCAAGTACCTAAATTGCGTTCTTGCCCATAAAGGGAGACATTGATGTGTTTACCAACGGTTCCGCCATTGCTTTTGATGTAATGAGCACTATCAATAAGCATACCACCTGAGCCACAAGTAGGGTCATAAACAGAGTTACCTGCTTGAGGCTTAATAAGACCTACAACAAGCTGAACGACTTCCTTAGGTGTATAAAACTCACCACCTGCTTTACCTGCGTCTCCTGCGAATTCTCTAATTAAATACTCATAACTGTTACCTAAAATATCAGGATTATCAAGGTCTGCATTAGCCAATGAGTACTTATTGAAGTGTTGTAGAAGTCGTGCAAGCAAATCATCAGGAAGCTTCTCGGTATCTCCAAAGTGAACAGCCGTCATAACTCCTTGAAGTTGTTCATTGTTCTCTTCAATCCCTGCAAAAGCTTTATCAAGAGCTACACCAATGTTCTCAGTCTTCTTAGTAAGTTCAGACCAATAAGCCTCTTTTGGAATAAAGAAGTCGTGTAAGTCCTCATCTTCAAGAGCTTCTTCTAAAGAGATACCTTCATTAGTAACTGCATTGTTAGCTTCTTCTAAAAATTGGTCATTGGCTCTTTTAAGAAAAAGAAGCCCAAATATGTAGTTCTTAAAGTCAGAGCTGTCTGTATGCCCTCTAAGTAGGTCAGCAGAGTCCCAAAGCCAAGTTTCTAAAGTATCAAGTGTTAATTTCATAGGTATCCTAATTATTTGTATCTTATTATAGTTAAAAATAGTTATCAATAGATAATACAGATTTTGAGCTCTAACTCAAATTTTCATTGTACCTTGGTACAGGATTTGTACAAAAAAGTAACTGTTTAAGAAAACTATTGGTTTTAGATGTAAAAATGTGTTTTATAAATAGAATACAGAAATACAATTGGTTCAGGTTTTAGCAGAGCCTTTATCACTAAGTTCAAGCTTCCTTTTTGAAGCCTGAGCCAATTGTATAATAGAAATGTGATATAAAATCTGCTGAATTTTAAAACTTCATTTCCGTATATCCTGTAAATTTAATAAAGCGCAAGGAAATGAAATTATTACCAGCCCCAACATACAAAAACCGTAGTCAGTTCTCTAATAATCAAGACAAAGCCTATAACATATCTGTTGCCAAATACTCCTCTCTGGTTATAACTAAAAAAGAGAAAACTACCTTTATAATACAATTAAATCAAAATCAAAATGGTCTCAAATGGACGAAAAAGAACCTCAAACAGATGCTTAAAGAACCTCAAAATTGGGAAAGTGTTATGAGTGGTTATCTTATGAATATTGGCTTTTTAGATAGTAAAGAGTATCCTAAACTTCTTACAAATATGAATGTTAAGAATGACTTTATTTTTCTTGATTATGATAATAAGGTTAAGGGTCAATACTTGACTAAAAGTGACCCCCGTTATTTGAGTTTTGAAGAGGCTTCCCTTCGTTTGAAACAAAGTGGATACAATTTTATACTAAATACAAGTACCTCTCATAAGAGTGATGATTCTCAAATAGATAAACTACATATTCTTATACCTGTTTACAAGACTATCACAAGTAAGGATGAATACCAATTGTACAGAGAAAAGGTACATAACTTCCTCTTTCCTCAAGTTGTTTTAGATGACGGTGCAAAGAGTAATGTTAACAACAAAAATGGTGCGAATATAACTACTGTGAGATGTGAAGTAGAGTTTTCAAAGAGTGACTTTGACTTGAAAATAGATGTGAATACAAAAACAGCACTAAAGCAAACAAGCAAAATAAAAACAAGAGCGTCAGTCCCATCACATATTAAAAACAAAGACATTGAAGACTATGGACACCAAGTCAATCAAATGTTTGGTTATAATCTTTCCTCTTTAAGTACACCTCAATGTGTAAAATTCCACAGAAATGCTAATGATTTAGGTGCAGGGGTATTTAATGTTCCCTACCCTGCTGTAGATACAAATTATGACCCTTACTTATTCTTTGATAATAATACTAAAGGAAATGGAACTCGAAAAGAGTTTTCAACAATGTTTGCACTTGATGACTATGTGCAAAGACAACAAGCTCAAGGACTTAGAAATGATGTTCAACAAAGAATTGGTACTTTGGGTGAGGAGTTTTTATATGGTGAGATACATCGCCATATGTATATCATTGCTAATGAAGGTGCAGGCAAGAGTTATTCTCTTTTAAAATTAGGTAGCTTGTATAATTTTATCTATGTTTGTCATACAAAAAAGAAAATAACAGAAACTGCTCAAACACTCAAGCAATTAAGTATAGAGTACAAAATTATTGTAGGAGTTGAAGATATACTAACCGACAATGGGCATAAGCACTTGATTGGCAAGTATAAGCAATATGCAAAAAAGACTACAAAACCATCTTTTAGAG
>DQVJ01000011.1 GCA_015661795.1 Sulfurovum sp. | reverse complement strand
TAATGAGAGAGATGATAAATAAAGAAGATACGATTCCATTTCTAATTGATGAAGTTATGGACATCGATGCTCCAAACCAAGTTCAACTTTTATCCTTTTTTAAAGAATTAAATCTTCTTCCAATTAGTGCAAGTCCTCATGTGGCACATGAATTTGACAAGGTTTATCACATAGAAGAAATTAATGGAAAATCCTATCTTGATAATAGTACAGCAACATGGAAAGAAAAAGAAAACAACCATAAAAAAGAGACTGCACATGCCTAACTCTACTAAGTTACCAACCATATGTGAATTACTAAAAAAACTTATTAACAAAAATACAATAAGTGATTCTTCCATAGGAAAGACGTTAAAAAAACATAAAACATTTTTATCTCTTGTTGGAGCTCACGCGATAGAAAGAAAAATCAAATGTGGAGGTTCGGCTTGGGAGGTGACAAAACTTTCTGTTATTCAAAAATACCTCACTCACGAATGTCCAAAACAAGATGTCGATGAAGGAAGAGGAGAAAGATACAATAATATTCATACTTCAAGAAATTCTAAAACAAAAAACAGAGCTTCTTATAGACTTATATTTACTAGGGGTAAAAGTCCATACACACTAAACAATGAACGATTTCAAGATACAAGTAATGATACCATAGGGAAACAACTTAATAGCCTTAAGGCGGAAAAGGTTTGCTTTGTTGAGAACCTAGAAAACTTCATGACCAATATACATTTGATTCAAAATGATTGGATATTAATATATATCATAGGACGCATCGGAAATTCTCTTCTAGACAAAATTGAAGCAAATGAAATATTACACTTCAGTGATCTAGACTATGTAGGACTTAATGAATATGCAAAAATAAAGAAATTCTTCCCTAATGCTACTTTATATACCCCTGATGATTATTTTAGTAATGCTAAAAAAGTTGGTACAACAATATCTAGTCAACAAAAAGCATCAAATGCACTTCTGAGGCTTTCAAAATCAGATGAAAAGGTTAAAGAAATACTGGATTTTTTACATACTAAAAATAGTTATCTTGAGCAAGAAGGATATAGTGATGAATAAGAATGCAGCAAGTATCCCAAACTTTATCTGTAATTATTTTAGGTTCATGAGTGACTTGGTTCGTATTGTTAATAAAGATGGGGATAACTATATTACTCATGAACAATTGCAAATATTAGCAGATAGAGATTCTGTTCCTATTACAACGCTTCTGAAACTAAGAATCGCAAGAGAGATAGACGATGTTTATGAAGTAGACAAGCGTGTTGTTAATTTTATTGCTTTTAGCAATAATGAATTTGCACTTTCCTCTCCTGAATCAGTAAAAAAGTTTCACTATTCACTATCAGGGCTATATGAAAAACTTTTACGATCGACAGAAACAAATGATACTATCATGCATGCTGATCATCTTATTTCAGAGCTTAGAGACTTTACCGATATATTAGATAGCAGTATTACACGATTACTTAACGATACGCTAGAGTTAAAGGAGAATTCGCAACAATTTAGTGCAAGAGAACGCTTTGATACAGCAAGTAATATCATTAAAGAATATGTTGAGCCTCTTAATGAAATTGTTGAAGATCGTCCAGATACAATCCTCCCTCTGATTAGAAATATAAGCTCTTTAGCTATGCAAAAAAGCATTAACTACGATAAAAATGTTGAAAACAAAATGCGAAGACTTAGAATTCAAGCAAATATTGTTCATGAAAGTACTGAACTTTTTGGCAGAAAAATAATAAGTGAATTATTTACTCTCAGAAAAATAAAGAAAACAAATTCTATTTTAAGTGGGGCAATCAGTTGGCTAGAAAAGCAAAACAACTTAACTCCGAAAGGCTTATGCAATAGGTTCCCCATTAAAGTTCATACTAAAGAATTTTTCTTTGAAGCTATAGAGGAACTAGAAATATTGCTAGAAGGTGATATTACAGTAGATATCCCAACAAAAGACGAATTACATTCAATGAGAATGAATAGCAACTATTTTCATTTTGACAAGAGTATTTATATTGATAAACTTGAAAACAGTTTACCTGTAAAAAATATTTTTCACTGGATACACAAAGAGATGAAAGCTAATGATGAATTGTCCTATGCAAACTATTGTACTGCCCTCTCTTTACTTGATGAATTTCACATTACATACAGTAAAGCTCGTGAAATACTTATTTTTGATACATGTAAACTTAACATACCCGTGGCAGAAGCTACAAATATTCTATAAGGAATGAATAATGGAATTTGAATACCCAGAAAAACCAAAAAAAACACATAGAATTATTGTCGAAAAGTTATTAAAAGGTGAATTTATACCTATAGGCAAAAATGAATACGAAACACTTGTAAATAATCATGAGTGGTATAAGTCTTTTTTTCTTGATAGTTTTAATATTGAACTACTACATACAGAAGAGGTCTTTTATTGTGTTAATCCTACAGGTGGAATGAGCTTCACAAAAGAAGTTTTGACAGTTTTGGCAATTCTAATGTATGAAATTAGTAAAGAGGGTTCAGATCCTATAGTAGCGATACAGAATAAAGAGTTCTCCATAAATACTATCAACAAATACTTATCTGAAAGTATCCAATTTTCTAATTACATCTCTAAAACTAGAATTGATACACGGTTTATTAATAAACTTGAGTCCATGGGTTTGATTCGCAAGAGAATCGATGATAAATTTACTTTCACAAGAGCAATAAATATTTTTTTAAATGAATATGATAACCTTACAAAAGAGGTAAGAGGTTTAGATGCATAATAATACTTTTCTATCCAGTATTGATAAGTTTATAAAGAGAAAAGGGTAATATCTTGTTAAGAAGAATAAAAAGAAAAAAAGCTAAAGAAAAAGTTTGTTGGTGTGGCAGTGGAAAAAAATTCATTCTATGTCATGGAAATGTAGGTCATCAGGAAAAAGTAAAAATATCAGATATTATTAAAGACTTTAATCAGTCCTTCACAAAAGACAAGTGTTATGCACCGGATATATATCATGATGAATGTTCTTCAAATATTATTGGCGCTCATACTGTTTCTAAAAGCACAAATTTAAAACATATTGCCAAAGACAACCACGTATATTGTTTTAGTCCTAACCTTGGTGAAATAGTCAAAAATGAAGGAAAGATAGAAGTAGAGAAAAAAAGTATAAAAAAGACATCAACCTTTTATGGGTTTTGTTCACATCATGATACAAAACTATTTTTACCACTAGATCAAGGAGTACAGTTAGATCCAGAACATTTATTTTTAAATCATTATAGAATTATATCAAGGGAGTTGTATTTAAAAGAACGAATTGCTCAGTTTCAATCTACAAAATTTAAAAGCTATGATAAGAGTAAAACACCTCATGAACAATTGCATCATCAAATTACCACGGATTTAATTTTTACTGGTACAGATACTGCGCGTAAAGATTTACAGCAAATAAAAATTGCCATGGATAAAATGCTTGTGAGCAATGACTATAGCCAGCTAAGATATTATGCTTTGGTGATTGATACACCTCCTGAAATCATGAGTGCAGGTGTTTGGCATGCTACAAGTGATTTTGAAAATACTCAATTGATAGATTTGACAGACCTTGAAACAAGCTACAACTCTATATCTGCTTCTACTCTATTTTATTTAGAAAATAAGGGCGTGATATTATTCAGTTGGATAGAAGGAGTTTTTGATTGTCCTGAATGTTATAAGTTTATACAAAGTTTAAATAATTTATCTAGAGAAGATCAAATTAAAGCTGTTATATATTGGTTATTTGCATCTAATGAAAATATATACTTTTCACCTGAATGGTGGGATAGTCTAAGTTCTGACCAGAGGCAACAACTAATAGATATATTCCAAGGAACAGTTAAGAGTGTACCTAATTATTTGAAGTATAAAACATTAAATAATAATATTGTAGACTGGACAATAGAAAAAGTCGAAACGAATATTGATCTATAAATCAGAATAGCTAAATAAAAAAGGAAATACTATGCAAGACGTTCATAAAAAACTTGAGGAAATGTTTAAATTTTTTGATGTGCTATATAGATTTCAGTCAACACCAATGAATGATACATTTAAACGAAACTTTCTACGTTTTTTCTTTATTCAAGTTGATAATTTTTTAAAGTATATGCCATATTATAAAAATGCGTTGTTTAGAACTAATACTATAGGAGTACAAGAAAAGAAAAGTTTGGAAAATAAAATCAAAAAGCTAAGAACAGATTATGATGGAGCAGATGATGTTATACGTGATAAATTCAGTGCTCACCAACAG
>DQVJ01000216.1 GCA_015661795.1 Sulfurovum sp. | reverse complement strand
ATTAAGCCTATTTGATTATCTGGGAGAGGTTCATTCTTATAGTACATAGTTCCATCTTTATATAAAAAATTGCCGAACTTGTCCTTAGTTAATGGTTCATCGTTTTTACTTGTATAGATTCCGTTATGTAAGTTAACTACTTTTACCGCTACAGGTTTCCTATTTTTCTTCTGTATCTTTTCTTCTAGTGTATCAACTCTTGTTTTATTCATTTTTGCATCTCCTCTAATTTTGCAACTCTTTCTTCAAGCTCTGTTAGTTCATATCCCTTAATGAAACTATTGCTTACTGCTTCTATCGTCCTCAACTGACTTTCGTTGATCTCTCCATCTGCAAACTGTTGTGTAGCTACAGATAGATTATTGAGTGCTTCCTGTGCATTGGTTGGTTTCTGAATATCTATAATAGGTATAAATAAACATAACCGCTTAACTAGCATCTGCTGATTAGTAGGAGTATTTTCAAGAGTATCCAGTATTGAAGAGGTAACTTTTTTAGCAAGTATCATCTTACCTCTTTGAATAGCTTCTTTTAACTCTTTATTGGTAGAGAGTGTCTGTGTTGCTATGTTCAGAGATTGACTGATTAAGATATTGTTAAATCCTTGCTCTGCCAACTCTTGCACCTCTTCGATTATCTCGTCTGTGATCGTTGTTTTATGTCTTGTTTTTTTCTTTTCCATCTTTTGCCTTATCTGTAAATTTTATCTTAACATTTTTGAAGCGTTTATCTTTACTTAGTATCTCTTGGACTTTTTGCGTTACCTGCTCTTTAGTCATGTGCTGTCCTTGCTATGTCTGTTATCTGTTTAAACTCATGCAAAGGCATCATCAAGGCTCTAAAATTTGGTATGCTTATCTTTGCTTCTATTCTCCAAAGTTCGTTTTTAAGATTGTTCTTGTGAGCTTTATTGTAGATAGTAATCTTATCTATCATCAAGATACCAGTATCATTAATGTAACTTGTATTTGTGATAACTCCATGCTTTGTTATGTATGGTTTTAATGTGAAATATTTACTAAGGGCTTCTATGTTTGGTTTGTATGGTAAATCTAAACAAATATCAACATTTGATACACTCTTCAACACTTGTAACACTTTAGAGATCAACTCTCTTTTTGGTGCTTCCTTGTGGTATTGTTTCATGCCGAAGATCACTAAAGTTGCTTTTCTGTATTTTGGTGCATCCTGCATATTGTAGTAGTAGATATTCTGATCTTCTAATCTCCATGCACTTGTAATTTCATTATCAGTAAGACGCTTTTTTAGTTTGGCTAGGATATTGGAACTCTTTTTTATCTTACTCCAATTACCCAACTCTTTTAGATCATCTTGTTTGTACTGTTTTGAGAACTCTACTCTTATGCTGTCTATCTGGAAATCTTCACTATTATCTTGATTAAAAGTGTTGATAAAATCTTCTAACTCTTGTAAGATATTCATAGGGTTTGTTCTCCTTTTTTAAGAGCCATATTAAGGAACTCATTTCTTAAAGCTTAAACGCTACCAGTACCAAACACCTACCCACTCGTAGGCTTTGGCTGTTTTGACTATAAATCCTTAGAATTGTAAGGAACTATAATGTATTGTGTCGTAAGGGGTGTTTTTTTCAACCTTAAACACTCTTTTTATGACTAATTCCTTGCAAACTTTCAAGGTACTTTTTAGCCCTCTCAATATTATCTATCGTTTGATGTAAACTTCTCTCTTTATGCCGTCCTGCATTGGTCAAATTAGGTTTCCATACCTCTACCAGTTCGATACCATGCTTTTTGATAGTTCCAAAGTATCGATTTGAATTTGAAGCCAGTTGATCGATAGAGGTCACGGCTTCACCATTTAACAAAAATTTCATAATTGTAATTATGTGAGATGATCTTGTGTTGCTCATACTATACCACCTCTACTTTATTGCTCTCTAACCACTGATTTATTTGATCACGGTTATAGCGTATATACTTACCAATTTTTGAAAATGGAATTTTTCTTTCCATCCGATACTTGCTTTGAGTGCTTTTACTGAACCCATACTCTTCTTGTAGCTCTGTAGGTGTTAGCCATTGTTTGTTATTTTTAGTCATAACGGACTCCTAGTAAGTTAATATTAGATAGCTATCTGCTCCCGAAGGAACTCAATTAATTAATAAGGAATACTAGTATTTTTAGGTTTTTTTAGTTGTCCCAACAGTAGGCAAAGTTGGGACAACTTGAAGTGATGATGTTATTTGATGTACCCACCAAACGAAAAGTAGAAGAATTTTTCTCCTTTGTATTTTCGTGAGTTTGATGTCTCTCCCTCTGTTTTAAAGTAGAAGTCTGTAATGGTTGTGGCTCTTCTATCTGTATCTTGCAGACTCATGCCCCCTCTTCCCTGTGGACATCTAAATAAATCCTTTGAAGCAGCAAGACGAAATCCAACAAGTATTTCTCTTCTTTTCCTTTTATTTTCTTCTATTTGTAGATTGAGATATGTCTTGATGATTAACTTTACCATACTTGGTGTATTAATATCATTATCGGAAATAATATCTCGTATGAGAGACAATGGAAGGTCTATAAGGTTTTTTGTAGCAAGATTAGTTTTAAGTTCAGAAAGCAGTTGCTCAACTCCGTACAGTTCTGCCTTAACAATCCTTTGACCTAGTGTAGTGGATGCAGAATCATACTTCCTTATTTTGCTTTCAATAATTCTTTTTACCGTTTCAATATCGTTTTCTATTCTATCCATACTTGGAAGATGTCGATGTTCTAAATATTCCCGAATAGCTCTTATGACCATTCTTTTTTTTCTTTGTTCCCTACTCATCTATCACCTCCACATCTAAAATATCATCAACCCTATTAAGTCCAATTTGGCTACTTTTATAGTGATTGATACTTAGGTACTTGTTTATCGTGTTGGGGTCTTTATGCCCTAATATACCGCTAAGGGTGATAGCTTCTATGCCCTGCTCTGCCAAGGCACTTACTAAAATGTTTCTCATGTAGTGCATAGAGAGAGTATCAAGCTCTAAAAACTTCTTTAGCTGTCGCATCTGTCTATCTATGTTTATGATCTTCTTACCTGTAATAGGACTTTTGAAAACTAAGCCTTTTCTATCATCCTTTATGGCTTGTAATGGTTCGACAAGGTAAGTCGGTAACTCATACTTTTGTTGATCGTCTGTTTTGGTATCTTCAATCCAGTAGTACTTATGTTTAAAGTCTATGTTCTTCCATTTGAGATTGAGTATCTCACCTTTACGTCTACCAGTAAAGCCAAAGAGAAATAAAGCCCTGTAGTATGGGTTATCATGATAATAGGCTGTAATCCCTGCATAAACCTTTTTAAAGAGGTCTGTAGCGTTGGTAACTATCTTCTTCTGACTTGGTACTTTTATCGTTATGCCAGTAGTAGGGTTATCTGCTAAATACTTATTGGTAGTAGCAAACCTAAAGAGAGGATTTAGTACTTCCATTACACTTTTACGAGTTCGTGGACTTAATCCATGTTCATTCATACTATTAAGTAACTTTTGTATGTCCATCTCTCTGATCTTCTCAATCTTCTTTTTCCCCATTTTGTGTTTATCGTACAGCTTCTGTTTTTCTGCATCCGCCTTTCGGGTGACTTGCTTTGGTATAGGGTCTGTGTTGCTTGATAGTCCAATGTAATGATCATAGATGTATTTTTTCTTAGTTGTCCATTGTTTTGAGGTATCAAGTGTTTCATAGTAGAGATCAAAGAGTTTGTTTAGCGTGATCGCACTTGTTGACGTGTACCCTGCTTCTATCTCTGTTTTGTATACATCTGCTTTGAGGTTCGCACTTCTATCGGTTAGATTGTCTTTTTTGCTGTAGCCTAATATCTTCTTATGCAGTCTATTATCTATCTTAGCCCATAAAAGGTACTTAAAACCGTTCTTTTCATGTGACTTAATGCTCTTGTATAGGTTAGGGTACTTAGTTGCTTTAAAGTCCTGTAGGTTAATAGCCATTGATAGCCCTTTATGAGTCAAAATAGAAAGGGGGGATACCAAAGGGGATACCTACCTTTGGAATTATTATACATTAAAAGGAATTAATATAAACACTAAAGTCCTAATATATAGGCTTTAGAGTACAATAGGAATTATAAATATTGATAGGCTAATAAGTTCGAGTCCTCTCATCCGCACCACACTTTTATACAAGCCCCAAAACACCCCTTAAACACGAACTTTCAAGACATTTAGCAAGACTTCCAAAATATTTTGTGTCACTACTGTGTCAATTTCTGCATCACTTTTACACCTACTTCTAAACTAATTCATCAAATATCGAAGTTTTTTTTACAGTTCTTGGTATGTACTTTGAGTACTTTTCAAGTGCAACCTTTGGATTGCTGTGACCCATCGTTTTACTTATCCAAAGTATGTCTTCACCTGCCTGTAAATTTAGGCTACAAAATGTGTGTCTCGTTTGATAGATTGTTCTATATCTAACCTTGGCTTTGTCCAATGTATGAGTCCACATTCTATCTCTTAGTTTACTACTGTCAAAATAGTGGTTTCCAATTTGGTTGAGAAATACATAAGCATCATTTTCACCTGTGATTTCATATTGGCTATTCAATATCTTTATCATCGTGTCCGTCAAGTCAATAGTTCTCACACTTGACTTTGTCTTTGGTGGTCCTATTTTACCTCTACCTATGGTTCTTTGAATGTTGATAGTTCTTTGGGTAAAATTTACATCGCACCACTTTAGACCTATGCACTCACCTGTTCTTATACCCGTGAAAAACAATAGGCTTATAATATTTCTATCTTGACCTTGACAGCTTGCTAGTATTTTAGAAATTTCATCTATGGAAAAGGGTTCAATTGCCTTAGATGTATGTATAGGTAAGGATTTCGACTTACTCACAGGGTTAGAAGTTATTAGTTCATCTTGATAGGCATCTTTTAGGATTGTCCCAAGAACTTTCTTAATTTCGTTCACCCTTTTACTGCTCAGAGATTTTTCGTGATAGAGTAAGTTTTTCCACTCATTAATATCTGTTACCTTGATGTCTGTTAAATACTCAGCACCAAAATAAGGAGCGATATGTAGCTTATAGATATTTTTGTAATCGTGTGTAGTTGTTTCTCTTCTCTCTAGACTATGTGTTGAAAATGATAATTCTGCATACTCATT
>DQVJ01000072.1 GCA_015661795.1 Sulfurovum sp. | reverse complement strand
TCTTTATCAAGAGTTACTGATTTTTCATGTGCAAAGAAATCTCCTTTACCTTCCATGTGAGCAACATAAGCTTTAGAGTTTTCAGAAAAATCTTTAAGTCTATGTGGATTTTTCTGTGCAAAGTTTTTAACTGCTTTAGCTGCACGTCTGTCTGAATTACCTTCACGTAGTACTGGGTTAACTGCAGAACCTAGACACACACTGTATTTAGCCTGAATCGCTTCTTCTTCAGCATTGGCTGGATTTTCAGGATAATCAGGGATATCATATCCTTGACCTTGAAGCTCTGCAATACAATCTTTCAATTGCCCCACAGATGCTGAAATATTTGGAAGTTTAATGATATTTCCATCAGGCTGAAGTACAACTTCACCTAATTTAGAAAGCTCATCTTCTGCAAGACCCATCGCTGCAAGTACTCTACCTGCAAGAGAGATATCTTTTTCAACAACTTCTACACCTGCTGCTTTCGTGAAAGCATTTACTATTGGTAACAATGAGTATGTAGCCAATGCTGGTGCCTCATCAATTTTTGACCATATGATCTTTGGGAGTTTTGACATGGTTTTTCCTTAGAATTTTAATTTTTGTATTGAAATTGTAACACTTTTTTGTTTTACTAGATTTAAACAATCTATTTTAAAAATATTATATTACTTATGTGTATCTATTTTACACATTACAATACTCACATCAATCAAAGTAATACTATGGTAATCATTCTATATTATAATTTGACTCATAAAATCATCTTAGACATATGGATGATTACCATAACAGCACACATTTTATATAGAGGGAAAAATGAAACAAAAAATGATTTATATGGGTATCACCCTATTCGTCTCACATGCACTACAAGCAAATAATGCACCAATAAAAAGAGAATTTACAGTGACACAAATAGCCTTAGATGCTGAATATAACAGACTACTTGAAGAAGATTCAAACACTACAGTAGAAGAAACCACAATGCAAGGAGGTGTATCTGAAGAGAATTAAACGCATAAAACCATGGATTTTGGAAGTTTGCCTTCCTTCAAAATACTGAGTACTTTTTTGTACTCTATACATATACTCATTAGATTTTTAGTCTCCAAACAAAACAATCTATAACTCATGCACTTCCAAAATTCATCTTCTCTGTCCCCAAACTCCAAAGGACAGAGAAGAAACTTATCTTATACTAGTAATCACCTTCTGCTGCTTTGTCCATCATCGTATACATACCCATTTTTACTTCATTGGCAAGTTCGGCTAATTCTGCTCGTAAAGGTATACCGCCATGAATCATCAGTTCCATACTCATTGTATAGAGATAGATATCTCCATTTGGCTCTTCAATGATACCTATTCTACAAGGCATAAATCCTATGAATTCTCCAGAATGACTTAAGAACCTATCTGCAATACTTGGAGAACAGTAAGATCGGATATGGGTAAGTAATCCACCATCTTTAAACAATTTACCATTTCTAGGCATTGTCTTACTGTCGACCATTGCTAGTCCATACTCACTCGCTACCTCATCCATAATTTCAATGGCATTTTCAAAGGCTTCTTGCTTCGTCATACCTTCCGGTATAACCATTTTAACCTTACGTACCATACCTTTGGCCGGATCTCCTGTAGTCAGTACCTTATCAAACATTCTCATATATTCTGGTAAAGCTTGAGAGTCTAATTTACTCACTTGAGCTATTCTTGTACCTAAATCATATTTTACAAATGCGAATAAAAATCCCACTACAACCATAACACCGATTAACGTAAATATACCTTTTACAAATCTCATTTCTCATCCCTTTCATCAATTAAATTTAAACATATATATACTATAAGTAAAAATTAATTATATTCTTAATTTGTTAAATTAAGATTAAGTCGATAACAACGATTCCTAGCATTTGTATACTATAAAACTAAAATGGACTCCTCGTGTAATACTCCAAGGTCATAGTCATCTTTAAAAGACTTAGATTAACGCTCGATTGCTAGACTCTCTTCCAAATACACGCCTAATTCTTTTGCTTCTTCTAGAATGAGTTCACTGACTTTAAACTTACTCTCGATAATCACATCTGCCAATTTAGATTTAATATGTAACTCCAAAGGGCGTTTACCTGGGTGACGTTCTACGAGACACATCAGTTCTTCGACTGTTTTGGCATCAGGCATAAGGTTTAAGGAAAGTATCAATGGAGGAAGATCAGGTTCTGGTACATGTTTGACTTCTTTTTCTACTTTGACTTTGGCTTTTTTAGCATCTTTAATGTTAGAAATTTTGAGAATATTCATACGGGTAAAGTCACCATCTTTGGTTATCTTTACCTTAAAAGCAATAGGCTTTGTCATATCAAAATCTTCTTCTAGTTCTTTCAAGCGATTTTCAAAGAGCATCAACTCTATGTTTCCATGCAAGTCCATGATGTTTGCGATACCAAACTTGTTACCCTTTTTGGATATTTTTTCTGTGATATTTTCTATCTTACCTATAAACATCGCCTGTGATCCATCTGCTAAATCATCTATCTCTGAACTGAGTGTATAGTTTATACCATCAAGTTGTTCACGGTATTTATCCAGTGGGTGACCTGAGACATAAAAGCCTAAAGACTCTTTTTCCATCTCTAAGATTTCCATAGGTTCAAACTCTTCCATATCGGTAAGTTCCAACGTCACTGTTGTCATTTCTGCATCATCACCCCAAAGTGAATTAACCGCTTGTTTCTTCGCATCTCCTGCTTTTTTCGCCATATCTATAATGTCATCTATTTGGGAAAGCACCGCTTTTCTGCTATACCCAAAGCTGTCAAATGCTCCCGCTTTGGCAAGGGTTTCGATAACTCTTTTATTCACTTTAGAAGAGTCTATGCGAGAAACAAAATCAGAGATGTTCTTAAACTCATTGTCCCCTCTTGCTTCGAGCATCGTATTTATTGCGATATCTCCTGCCCCTTTAAGTGCACCCATACCAAACATAACCACTTCTTCACCATCAATGTTCCGTGCTTCAAATACAAGCCCTGATTTGTTGATATCTGGCGGAAGAAGTTTCATTCCCATACGCTTTACCTCATCGACATAGCGTACTACTTTGTCTGTATTGTTCTTTTCAAGCGTCAAGATAGCTGCCATAAATTCTGTTGGGTAGTAGTATTTAAGATAAGACGTATAAAAAGTTATCATCGCGTACGCCGCAGAGTGAGATTTATTAAAACCATAGCCTGCAAATTTTACAATGAGATCAAACAAATCAAATGCTTTTTGTCTGTCAAAGCCTTTTTTTGCTGCACCATCGGCAAACTCACCTTGAAGCTTGTCCATCTCTTCTTTAATCTTCTTACCCATAGCACGTCTTACCAAGTCTGCTCCACCCAGACTAAATCCACCGATGGTCTGTACTATCTGCATAACCTGCTCTTGGTAGACGATGACCCCATACGTTGGTTTTAGTATGGGTTCAAGTTCAGGGAAATCATAGGTAATCTTTTGACGACCATGCTTACGCTCCACAAAGTCATCTAGCATCCCTGACTCCATAGGTCCCGGACGATAGAGGGCTAGCATCGCGATGACATCTTCAAAGCCGTTTGGTTTAAGCTTTTTAGCCAAGTCCTGCATACCAGCTGACTCTATCTGGAACAGCCCCAAAGTATCACCCTTCCCTATGTACTCGTACACTTCAGGGTCTTCTATGTTCTCTTCCACAAAGTTAATGCGTTTTCCATAGCGACGTTCTACAAGTTGTAGAGCTTCTTCTATGACAGTGAGTGTTTTAAGCCCCAAGAAGTCAAACTTAATAAGGTCAACATCTTCTACATATTTACCTGAGTACTGCGTTGCAAGTGTGTCTAGTCCTGTGGGTTTAAACAGTGGTGTTTTTTGCCACAAAGGCTCATTACTTATCACCACACCTGCAGCGTGCGTACCCGCATTACGGTTGAGTCCTTCTAGGGCTAAGGCATACTCCCATGTACGTTTTGCTTGCGGGTCAGACTCCAAGAGTTCTTTGATTTTAGGCTCTTTTTCGTATGAGCCCTTAAGGTCTATGCCCAGCTCATCAGGAATGAGTTTTGCCATCGCATCAGCTTTTGAGTAAGGCATATCTAGTACACGTGCCACATCTCGTATGACCCCTTTGGCAAGGAGCTTACCAAAGGTGATGATTTGTGCTACGTTCACACGTCCATACTTCTCTACCACGTAGTCCAGTATCTCTTGACGGCGTGCTTGACAAAAGTCCATGTCTATATCTGGCATAGAGATACGCTCAGGATTCAAAAATCTCTCAAAAAGCAAACCGTAAGGCATAGGGTCAATGTCTGTAATACCTAATGAGTATGCTACCAAAGAACCAGCAGCAGACCCACGCCCAGGGCCTACAGGTATACCCATCTGTTTAGCTGCATCCACAAAGTCCCATACGATGAGCATATAGCCTGGGAACTTCATGTTGTTGATAATGTCCATCTCTACTTGCAGTCTTTTTCTGTACTCTTGGTGTTTCTCCTCAGGGACTATTTTTAGACGCTCTTCTAGCCCTCGCTTAGACTCTTCCACAAAAAGAACAATATCATTTTCTAAAGAGTACTCTACCTCTGGCTTAGGAAGGACTATACTTGACTCCTCCGCTCTTTGCCTAGCAAATTTAAAGTTAGGTGGTGTTGGGTTACCCAGTTTTATCTCTAGGTTGCATTTGTCTGCTATCTCTTGTGTGGCCTCGATGGCTTCTGGAATGTCTGCAAAGAGTGCTGCCATCTGCTCTGGGGATTTCACATAAAACTCATGCACCGAGTGACGCAAACGGTTGGGGTCATCATAGAGTTTGTTCATCGCAATACACATAAATGCCTCATGTGCATCAGCATCTTTTTGTTCTGTGTAGTGTGTGTCGTTGGTAGCGACTATTTTTATACCTGTTTCTTGAGAAAGTTGGATGATTTGCTTGTCTATGCGATGTTGGTCACCTATACCGTGACGCATAAGTTCTAGATAGAAGTCATCACCAAACACTTCTTTGTAACGCAAGGCTACTTTTTTAGCTTCATCATACCCTTTAGCCCCAAACTTAATGTTACGCTCACTGAGGTTTAAGTGCCAATTTACTTCACCTTGCAAACAAGCAGATGAACAGATAAGTCCTTCACAGTTGTTCTTCAGTAGCTCCCAGTTGATACGTGGATAGTAATAAAATCCTTTGATGTAAGCCTGTGAACTTAGGTACATAAGGTTCTTATAACCTGCATCATTTTTAGCATACAAACACAGGTGAAAACGCTGACGTACAGACTTGTCACCAAGTTCTTCTTGGTTATGTACATATGCTTCCATGCCTATGATAGGTTTGATGCCTTCTTTTCTCATGGTATTGTAAAAATCTATGCACCCAAAAAGGTTCCCATGATCCGTCATAGCCACAGAAGTCATGCCCTGCTCCTTTATCTTCTTGGCAAGTGCTTTTATCTTGTTTGCACCATCTAGGAGTGAGTACTCTGTGTGTAGGTGTAAGTGGGTAAACTGTGGTTTTGACTTTGGTTCTTCTGACATATGCAACCTTTACGTATATTGATTTCAATATAGCAAAGCTTAGGTAAAATTTGATTGAATTTTACCAATATTTGTTGTATTAAATTTACCTATTTTAATTTTTTAAAACAACATCGTTTATACTTGTTTCCAGACCCACAGATACATTTTTCATTTCTCAAAAACTCTACCTTGTCTTCATATACTTCACCATCAACATACTTCCACATGTCATTTACCTTTAAAAATCTAGACTTTTCATGGTGCATATGTTGCTTACCCTCGAAGATATAGTAGGCTTTAAACTCCACCATATCCTCACTACTTTGTAACACATCAAGGTGCTGCCAAGTGCTATTATCCGCCCAGTTTTGTATGAACTTTAGCTCTTCATCACTCCAAGTGTGGTCATGTGTAGTAGCCTGCAAATAATTCACATCTCCTA
>DQVJ01000262.1 GCA_015661795.1 Sulfurovum sp. | reverse complement strand
CAGCATTATGAGCGTCTACGTTCGTTGGTGTATGAACAACTGTGTGATGATCTGTTGTTATATTATTATAAAAACAAAGAACCCATACTTTCTTCAGGGTCTTACTGGAATGTGTATAGTGAATTTGATATTTTAGCAGTAACCAAAAGTAAAAAAATTATATTGGGTGAATGCAAATATAAAGACAGAACAGTATGTAAAAATGAATTGACTAAACTTAAACAAAAAGCAGCAGAGTCTGGTATCAAAGTAGATGTATATGCACTCTTTTCAAAGTCTGGTTTTTCCAAAGAGTTATTGGGTATGCAGGATGAACATTTACTTTTATTTGACTTGGATGATTTGAAAGTGCTTATTTAGGTATATCTTTTTCCTTCTCTTCGACTAATACTTCATCCTTATAGACTTTAACACCTTCCAAATACCCAGAAATTTCTACTTCTTCATATGTTATGCCTTCAGGTACATCTTTTGAGTGTAGTTGCACAGCACACTGTTTATAGTTAGGTTCAAAGGATTTAGGATCAAAATCCGGTATGGTAATATTATTAATGAGTTGTTCATTGAAGTGAAAAGGCACAAAGACATGCCCCTCTCTTACTGTTTCAGATATTTTTACAATGATGTTTTCAACGCGTCCACGATTACCAGAAATAGCGATACGGTCACCAGACTTTACTTGCAGTTTAATGGCATCTTTGGGACTTAAATCTACCCATGCTTCAGGAGCTAGGGCATTAAGTATGTCTATCGTGCCAGTTTTTGTACGCGTGTGCCATTGCTCTACGGTTCTTCCAGTATTAAGGATGAGAGGTAACCCTTTACAAGCTGTTTCAGAGAGTGGTTTCCAGTCAACAGGAAGTAAATTAGCTTTTCCATCGGCTGTTCTGCATGGCATATCTGGTGAATAGAGACGTTTGGTGCCTTCTGGTGCCGTTTCATTGCAGGGCCATTGAATGCCCCCGAGTTGTTCGATCTTTTCATAGGTCATCTCGGAATAGTCACAGAGCTGTCCTTTACTTACACGTTTTACTTCATTAAAGACATCAAGAGGTGTTTTTAGGTTTTTAAAAAGTAGTGTATGTTTGTCCTCAAAATATTTTGAAAACTCCAACACAATATCTAAGTCTGCTTTGCTATCACCTAGTGGTTCTACAGCTTTCTTAGCATAGTTACATCGTCTCTCAGAGTTGGTGTAACATCCTTCTTTTTCGCTCCATGTAGCAGCAGCAAAAACCACGTCAGCAATTTGTGCTGTATCAGACATAAACGCGTCTTGAACTACAAGTATCTCTAGTTTCTTAAGGGCTTTGCGTAAAGCATTTTGATCGGGATATGAGACGAGTGGATTAGTAGCAACGACCCAAAGGGCTTTTATCTCCCCTCTATTTATAGCATCGATGATTTGAGGATAGGCATACCCACGTTTGTTTGGTACTAAATCTACGGGAACATTTATGATGTTAGCAAAATCTTGTCTGTCAGCATCATTTGCATAGTTTCGATACCCAGGTATAGAAGAGGTAAATCCAAATTCACGTGTGCCCATGGCATTACACTGTCCTGTAATAGACATAGGTGTAGCTCCCTCACGACCAACATTTCCTGTAATGAGTGCCAGGTTACAGATGGCAGAAACCGTATCTGTACCAATACTACTTTGATTGACACCCATGGTCCATGCAGACATGACGGCATTTGCCTCAGAGTAGATTTTTGCTAGATTATAAAGTTCCTTAACCTCAATACCTGTGATTTGAGATACCTCTTGAGGAGGATAGTTGGCAAGTATATGTTTTTTAAACTCGATATAGCCATTGGTTCGTTCACGTATAAATTTCTCATCCTCCCACCCTTGCTCAAATATAATGTAACAAAGACCATTAATCAATGCCATGTCTGAACGGGGATTGAGCGGTACAAATATGTCAGCCATTTGTGACGTTTTTGATACGCGAGGGTCTACAACAATAATAGTTGGTTTTTTACCCGTGACTGATTCATTTTTAGCAATATGTAGCTTTAATATAGGATGATTATCTGCGATATTCGCTCCTATAAGCATAATCACATCGGCTTTTTCAAAGTCTTCATAACAGCCTGTTGGCCCATCAGATCCAAAAGTCTGCTTATAACCCATAACAGCACTAGCCATACAGAGTGTAGTGTTACCATCAAAGTTGTTGGTTTCTAATCCAAGTTGTACAAACTTGCCAAGGGCATAAAAGTCTTCTGTGAGTAATTGTCCAGTTGAGATAACAGCTACTGCACCTTTACCATGCTCTGCCTGGATACGTTTGAATGTATCGGAAGTATGTTGAAATGTTTCTTCCCATGTAGCAGGTGTCAGTTCTCCATTTTTTCTTAGAAGGGGTGCTTGTACACGGTTGTTGGCATAGACCATTTTATGTTCACTAAGCCCCTTAGGACAGAGTGTTCCAAAATTGACTGAGTGAAGTGGGTCACCTTTAGAGTAGACGGCTTTACCGTTTTTTACCCCGATGTACATTCCACATCCTACACCACAGTACCCACAGGTAGAGCGTACCCATTTGTCGGGTGCTTTGTCTTTGGCTACTTTTCCAAAAATTGGATCATCTACAAGGGCGTATTTGTCTTCTTTGATATCGAAACCTAAAAAGTCTTTTAATGTATTAAAAATACTCATTTTATTTTCCTAATGTCTCTGATTTCCGGCAAAGAAAGTTCCTGCCAGTCCTAGTGGTACAACAGTTCTATAGAACAAGTAGCGACCACTGAGTTCACTCATAAAGGCACCTATAGTAGCTAGTAGCAACGTGATAATAGCCAGTCCTGTTAAACCACTTGCAGTAAATAATATAGCTATGAGAGGTAAACCTAAAGCAAATGCTAGTAAAGAGTACACTCTAAACTTCTTTACTGTAGCAAAATGTTCTTGGAGCAGTATACGGGTTCGGTTGTATTGGTAGTAGAGTGGGTCACTTGTGTTTAAGTTTTTATAGAATGTCATTTCTTCATATATGACGAGTATCTGTGCCATACCCACAAGGAGTGTGATGGATAGGAGTACCATCACACCTTGTGTACCATGGGCTATGAGTAAAATTGTAGCGATGAGTAAAAATCCTACATACCCTGTAGCAAAAAATTTTTTGTTTGTAGAAGGTCTATCCCAACTTGGACGTGCTTTAATACGGTATATCATCGCTTGTGCATGAATACCGTAAATACCTATAGCCAAGGTAAGCGTTTCAAGCAATAACAGTGGTAATCCTTTTATGTCCATAAGATATAACCCGACAACCAAAAAGGCTAATCCTGTAAATGCAGCCAGTGCAATGGCTTCACGGCTGAGCCATGAGGTTCGCCAGTTTTTCATAGCCATATATGCTTTACCTGGTCTACCTAAATGTAGGGCAGAAAGAGGCAGTCCTATTGCCGCAGGCAAGGCTGCCAAGAAAGCAATAGTAACAGTAGGTTCTGGAAGGTTGAATCCTAGATAAAAGAGCACTTGACCCAAAAACAGTGCTAAAAATGCACCTAAACTTACTTGTGTAAGTACTGTCATAAAAACGAGTGGTATTTCAGAATGCGCAGGTTTAAGCAGATGTTCGTCTGCAATACGTAATGTTTCACCTTCTTTAAGTTTTGGCAAGGTGTAACGTGTGGTTGGTTTTGTGATGTCTGTATTTGGAAGGTGAGGAGCTATACCCTCCTTGTCCATATCAACTTCTAGCCATTTTTCAACATTAAAGACTTCTATTTCTATGGCGTTAGAGGGACAGGCTTGCACACAGGCTGGGCTTTGCCCCATCTCTAGCTTGTCTGCACACATGTGACATTTCGTAACAATGCCACGCTCTTTGTTAAAGGTAGGCACTTCATAAGGACAGTTCCATGTACAGTATTGACAGCCAATACAGCTGGGGTCATCATGCCAGACGATACCGTTGTCAAATTTGATATAAGATTCTGTGGGACATCCTGTAAGACACTCAGGTTCTATACAGTGATTACAGCTCATAGAGTTAAAGAGTTGTAGTGTGTCTGGATATGTTCCCGTCTCCATCTCTCCTACACGACGCCATTTGATATCATCAGGGTTTGCATTCTGTTCATTACAAGCTACTTCACAACAACGACAGCCTACACAACCCACTGCATCAAAGTGGAAGCGGTACTGTTCTCCTTCATTTAACTCTGGTAAATCTATAGAATAGTTACCACACTGCATACCTGTGTTGGTTTTGTGGTTAATGAAGTCTGCTAGTGGTGTATTTTCTGTTAGAGGTTGTACTGCCATGTTAAATCTCTTTGAGAGCCACTAACAACTCAGAAAAAACAGCGGCTCTTTCATGTTTATTTTCATGCGTCATATCATAGATGATTTCAGAAAGTTTTG
>DQVJ01000133.1 GCA_015661795.1 Sulfurovum sp. | reverse complement strand
TTCAAGGTTTAACTATGACGGATTGACTACTAACTATGACGGATTGACTACTAACTATGACGGATTGACTACTTAACTATGACGGATTGACTACTAACTATGACAAGTATATATTTGTCATATATTAGAAAAATCAATGGTTTTGTTTTGAATAAAAATCACGTTGTAAAATCAAATCAAGTAATAGAAGCATCGTATCAATTAAGTGCCGTAGAGCAACGAATTGTCTTAGCTGCCATTTCACGGATTCCCAAAAATCAGCCTATTACAGATGATGAGTTATACCCTGTTAGCGTCGATGAATTAAAACAATTGGGCGTACATGAGAAAACTGCATACAGAGATTTAAAGGAAGGTATTAATAGACTCTATGAGAGGTCTATTAACCTCAGTATTGATGATAAATCTATAAAAATGAGATGGGTGCAAGAAATCCAATTTTTAGATAGTCAAAGTGTCATTGGAATCCGTTTTTCAAAACCCATTCTGCCATTTATTTCCAATCTAAGTAGAGAATTCACCAAATATGCCTTATCAGACATTGCTGGGATCAATAGTGGATACGGTATTCGTATTTATGAGCTACTGGTTCAATATCGGCAAATAGGTAAGCGTGAAATTTCTGTTGAGAGTTTACGGACAATGTTAGAACTCGGTAAAAAGTACCCATTATTCGCTGATTTCAAGAAACGAGTAATTGACACTGCTATAGACCAAATCAATGAATATAGCCCTTTAAAAGTCACTTATGAGCAGAAAAAAACAGGGCGTAAAGTCACTCATATTATCTTTTCTTTTAAAGAAAAATCTAAATCCATAACACATACCTCGAAAGATTTTTATCAGCTATCTGATGCTCAAATTAATCTATTCGGGAATCAATTATCACGTTTACATGAGCTTTCCCATTTAGCCTCAGAAGGTGAAAGTTATGAGATTTTAGCTGCTAAAATTAAGGATATGCTTAGAAACCCTCACCAACAACAGCAGTTTTTGCCACACTTAAAGAACTTAGGGTTTAAAGCTTGAGTGTATTGAAGAATACACTTATTGTATTCTTCAATACGTATCCTAAATACACAGCAATACACTATGAAAACAAGTACAAAATACAGTGTTAGTGATGCAGCCACACTGTATAAGAAATCTCGTGCTACACTTTATAAAGATATAAAAAATGGGGTGTTAAGTCGTGATCATGATGGCTCTATCGACTTCTCTGAGTTACTCCGCGTTTATGGTGAACCTTTTAGTGGAAAACACTCAAAACACACTGATACGTCTCCAACACAAACTATAAATACACCTGAATACACAGACAATACAGTTATTGAACTAAAGAATCAGATCGATTTTCTAAAGAAACAGTTAGAAAAAGCAGAAGATCGCGAAGCTAAAGCAAATTCTCGTATTGATACATTACTTACCCTAATTGAAATGAAGCCAACTCAGGTTCATCCCACACCAACTTCAGATCAATCTTCAGTGCAATCTAGTCCATCTCAAGTAGAACCTACATTGAATGTAGATAACGACAAACATGACGGATTGACTACTCCGGAAAAAACGGAAAATAAGCGTATTCCGGTGCCGGAGCCGGTTGAACCGGAGCAGCCGAAAAGAGGGTGGTTAAGCCGGTTTTTCTTGCCGAATGGCTAAGGGTACTATTCAACTGAGCTAATCAAAGTTGTAAGGATTTGATTAAAGAATAGCCATATTACGTGAAAGATCACAAAAAAAAGCCCGTACAGGGATGTTCGGGCTATAAAATAGAAACTACAGCATTGATTTCTATAGATAATTATAACGCATTTCGTATAAGGTGTATTATGTTAATAATATAAATTTTTAAAAGCATATTGATTTAATAATAGAAAAATTATCAGAGTAGGGCATGTGTAAAGTAAACGTTCAATTATTAACCAATAATGATTAAAGATTTATATCTTGTATGTGTTAATTTTATTAACATATATATATGAAATTAATAATGCATTAAGTGAAATAGTATGCTAGGTGAAAATCATCATTTTTTAAAAAAATTTTCGATCAGTGATGCTGCTATAGCGTATAAAAAACCTCGCTCGACTATACTTAAATATATAAAAAGCGGAGATTTCGAACTTGACTACAATAAATTGATTGAATACAGTCAGTTAGTTAGAAAATTTGGTGAACTTACTTACCCTATACAGGACGAAAGAGAGCAACAAATCAAAAAACTAAAAGATGAAGTTATGCATTTAAAAAAACAACTTAACTTTTTTAAATATACTTCAATCTCAAACAAAAATAGACTATTAATTTCTCATAAACATTCCATTTAACATAATGGTGGTTATGCGAAATCAATCTGAATTACTTTAATTAAATCAAATGTTTACATATTTTACATAACCCTAAAAAACACTCAAAAGCCAACTTAGAAACAAGTCGACTGCTTTTTAAGCATTTTTGTCACTTTTAGCCAATAAAATTGTTTAAAAAATACTCAAAAATAGCAATACCATAGAGTTTGTAAGCCTTTTTTACCCAAAAGAATCCACAATTTCTGCGGATAACCATTGGGATAAATTTTGATTATTTTTTGTACGTTTTGGCTTACAGCGTTTCACGAAATTGTCTGTATCTATCCCCCGATGAAGTCCCTATGATCGATCTATATGAACAGGATGTTCAATGACTTAAAACAACAATAATAATCAGTCAGGCACCATGACCATCAGGTAGTCAGCCCTACCTATGCGCTCCATACCGAAAAATCCCGACATGATGTCGGGATTTTTTATTTAATATAAAATAAAACTTACTTATTCAAATGTAATGCAACATCTTTGGCTACTTGCACTGCAATATCGTCCCATGCTGAATCCAATAGGCCAGTTTGCGATGATCCTCCTATTTTTGGATCTTTAAGCTTAGAAGTGAATGTTTTTGACCATTTTTCACCTTTATACTCAAACGTAGCAGTGAAAGTCACATTCGCAACATCGATAGCTGGAGTAACATTGAAAATCCCAGCAGAATATTCAAATCCTGATCTAGCACTCTCAACTGTGATTGTTAAAGGATTTCCATTTGGTGATAACTGAACAAACTGTGAAAGTGCTTCTTCAATTCGGCTAGACAATGCGACACCAGTAGGAATACGAGTTCGCGACCCTCCTCCTACAAAGCCATCTGCACCTTGTACATCAATACGTTGAGGAAAAGTATTCGGATTCCACTTTATCGTAATAACTTCCTTTGTTTTTTGTATTTCTGATAATTGAGATACAGATGTATAGTTCAGACGATTGTTAAAAGGCAGATTGACGGCACAGCCTGTCAGCATTGAAGAAAATAATACTGTAAGTACTAAACTGTAGTTTTTCATTCGAATTCCAATAATTGATAATATTTATGCATGTCAATTAACATGACCTATTATATTAATATTTATAAAAATATTTTTCCATGAGATCGAAGTGTGAAGTCATTTTTAAAGAATCTGACTTTAAATTAGCCACTATAAGATCTGCTAAGACCCAATATGAAATCTCGACTTTGTCATTGATTCGTATAAGAGTTTTTATGTTAAATGGATGAATGAAAGGCTCATGAATAAGACCTTTCATATAATGTGTATTATGGTTCAAAGTAGATTAAGGTTTTTTGGGTGGTGATGATGTTTGTACAGGTATATGTGATGGAGTATTGCTAGAGGATTTTGTAGGCTGATAACCAAACGTGTTATTAGAATCCTTAACAGTATTAGCGTACTGAATATTATTTTTAGACATTATTATCTCTCTAACTTATGGTTTTTTAGGTGGAGAAGATGGTTTTTGTGGATTAGTAGGGTTAGTTCCTCCTGATTTTTCTGGTTGGTAACCAGCTCCAGGTTTAGGATTATTAGGTGTACCAGAGGTTGGTTTGTACCCATCACCTATTGGGAATCTACGATTTTTATCAGTCATATTTTAGCTCTATGGTTTCTTTGGCGGTGTTTTATTTGATGGTGTTGTTGTATTTGTGACTTGTTGGGGTTGGTAACCTCCAAAATAGAAATGTCCGGTTTACCGATTGCTCGACCTAAGATCTCAGAACATAAGAATTTGATGATCACCCTGGTTCTCAAAACTCGATACTTTATTGAAAAGTTCTATCGAGGCTTATAAGTCCCTGAAACAAAAAAATGCCTGAACTTCAGGCATTTTTTACGTCATCACTAACAGCTTACAACAATCAACAAACGAGAGTTTTAGTCTTTTGAATACGACTTAATTTTTTCAAAAATAGGGTAAAAGTCTACACCCTCATCTTTCATGCTAGAAAGTAAGTAAACCAGAACAGCGATATGAGTAGGTACTTTTCCGATCTTTTTATAGTTAGTTATGGAGTTTGGATTCATGTCCAATAAGGTTGCAAATTCCTTAATTGAAAGACCTGCTTTCCCCATAAGTCTTTGAAATTCTTCGTATGGCATCGTGATAAATACAATCTGTTTGAATTAGAAGTATAACACAGACTATAAAACTTAAAAAAAACACATAAAAAATGTGACAAACACATTTTTTATGTGTTATAAATAGCTTATCAACTAACCTATTTATCCTTACTATCGGAGAAATGTAATATGTACTCATACCCGGATTCAAACACTGAAAAGAAAATTGCTCTCATGATCATCAATGACTTTTTCATTCAAAAAGCCCATGAACTGTGGATCTTTTTACAACTCGATCAGTGCTTTAATGATTATGAAGCCACACTGATTTGGACTCGACGTTATTTAGAGAAGCATCCTGAGTGTGAGTACAGCGATATTCAAAAAGCCTTTGTTTCTTGTTTCCCAGAGCACTTCTTCAGCTTTGACTGTTAATTTATGAGAGGCACGGTAAAAAATCGCAATGGGTAAGTAAATCCCAAATAGAAAGAGCCAGTTGTATGAACTGGCTCTTTCTATTGTCACGTATAAATCTAAGACTTTCTTTGAGCATACTAAAATTG
>DQVJ01000148.1 GCA_015661795.1 Sulfurovum sp. | reverse complement strand
TTTTTTACCTTTATATTTCCCTGCAGAAATTGTACTTGTAAATATTTTTATTTTTTCTTTGTTTCTCATAATGCAATCTTATCTAAAAGACTCAAAAATTCACGATAGTTTTCAGTGTATTAATGAGTTTACTTTTTTCACGTATATCGGAACGCTCTTTACCTGGTTCCGTGGTGGTAATGATGGTACGGGCAGTGATGAGTTTTGTACGGTCTTTTTTGCGTATGCCCCAGTAAGTATGCATAATGACAGGCTCTCCTTTGAATTCTCCAAGATAGAGTACGATATGCCCAGGTACATATAAAAGTGAACGAAAAGGCTCAGCATCTTTGATGATTTTCTTTTTCTTCTTAGATTTAGAGAGACCTTTAATGTAGATACTTTTACCATCTTTGGCTTGTTTACTGGAATTACGACGTAAAAAGATACCAAAAGCACCTAAAAAGTCACGTGTGGTTGCCGAACAGTCTCTACACTCATAGCTCCCGCCCCAGCCATAAGGTTCTCCATAAAACTCTTTGGCAAGTATTGCCACATTTTTAGCAGTAAAAGGTAATGGTTTTTTAGCAATATGATGAGGGTTAAGCACATTGACTTTATGTATGTGCCCTTGACCTTTTTTATTTCTTTTTGCAACAAGGTAAGATTTCCCATCTTTTGCTATGGGGAAAAGAGCACCCAGTTTAACGAGGGAAAGTGCTTTGTTATTATCATCATACAGCCTTAAATTGTCTTTGATGACCATTGCATAGTTACCATTTTTAAATTGTTTGATAAAATCATGATTGACTAATGCCAAATCTGATGTTTTTATCCACCCAAATGAGTATGATGCCTGCACAAATGCCCAACGCTTATCTTTTGAAAAATGTGAAATATGAAGAGGTACGTTTATATGCAGTGCTGAGTTTTGATTGTAATCAAAAGGAAAACCTTCTCCTGTTTTTTTTGGGTTTCTGTAAAAAGCTTTTTCAGTCGGGAGTGCCTTTACGTTGGTTCTTTTGATAGTGATAGCTTTATATTTTTTACTATCACGATACTTGTAGTTAGCATTATGTATCCATTTGTTATATACAGATGCAGGGATGACTTTAGCATTGGCTGTATAAATAGGTTTTCTCTGAACAAAACGTATCTCCCATCCAAAATCTTGTTTAGGAATGTCTAGTTTTTTAATACTCCATGGTTTGAAATATTTTTTGTTAAATTCTTTATCCATTTTTCTTTGTTCAGACTTGGAAAAGGGTTTAATTTGTTTAGCATAGTAAGCAGGGTCTTGGGGAATTTTTTTCATGTCTGCTACAATATTTTTTGGCATTCTGTCTATTTTACTTTTTGTGCGTTTACCTTCTTTGAGTGTATAATCTGCCTGCAGATGAGAGAAAGAGAGAAAAAAAATGGCACTAATAAATATGAATGTTTTCATGGTTTTATTCTTTTTGTTTAATGATATTGTATTTTAGTTAAAATTTAGTGTATTTTTTGTGTAAAGTATTAGGCATTTGATTGACTTTTTATATAGAGAGTATGCATGTCTTTATAAATACTTTGAAAGAGCGGACGTCTGGAATTAGGGATTGATAGACAAGTATCTTTTAGTTGTTCAAGTTTTGTTTTTAATATATTTAAGGTAGCATCTTTTTGAGAGAGAAGAAGAAACTCCTCGATTAAGTATCCAAAAGCACGAACCTCTAAACGTTCTAGCGCATCACGAATTTCTTTTTCTTTGGGTTCATAATATGAAGCACCACCAAAATCTCCCAGTATACTATTACCTTCTTGGTCTATTAAAATGTTGTGCGCATAAAAGTCTCCATGCATGATACCTCTTTGATGCATATGAAGAGCTGCTGATGCCATGGCAAGTAAAATTTTAATACTTGTGGCAATATTTAATTCAAAATCTTCAGGATATATATCTCGGGTACAACTTTCAAGTGAAGGAGGTAGTCCTAAATTATAAAATTTTGAAGGTATCAGTTCCAACATGAGAACATCTCTTCCCTCAGGATGACTTGTTACACGAGCAAGTACATCTATTAAGTGTGTATGTTTCCCCATAGAAATATTGATATCCATTTCTTCTTGGGGTAGTCCATCAGAGGTCATAGATCCTTTGAAAATTTTGAGGGCAACTTCTTGGTCTTTCCAAATGGCTTTGTAAATTTCTCCAGATGCACCTTCACCTAATTTTTCTTGTATTGTTAAATTTTCCCATAAAACTGTATCTATTGGCGTATCACAAGAGGGGTGTTTTGCACAAAAAGGATTGCCACTATAGGCTAACCAAGAGAGTTTTGGTAACTGTAATAGCCATATAGGAAGTTTAGTGAGTTGATTTGAAGAGATACGCAGTAACTCAAGGTTTTTACAGTTTGAGAGAGATTGAGGCAAGTTTTCTAATTGATTACCAGAGAGCATACATTTTTGCAGATATTGAAGCTCTCCTAGAGAATCAGGTAATTTTTTTAGATTATTGTCGGTAAGTATAAGCCAACGCATGTTTAGGGGAAGTACGTTTTCATCCAATATATTGATTTGATTGTTTCGTATACCAAGCATTGTCAAGTTGGCACATTTTGCAAGTACTGAAGGAACTTTTCTAAACAAATTATTAGATAAAAAAAGAATTTTTAGGTTTTTTAGTTTTGAGAAATCATGGGGTAAATGAGAAAGTGCATTATCTGTTAAATCTAGTATCTCAAGAGTTTCAGATAAATCAAAAATTTCTTTTGGAAATATTTTAAGACCACAGCTTAATTTAAGTTTTTTAATTCCTTTAAGTTTCCCTAATTTTAATGCTTCTAGTGTATGCATGAGTAGCTTACCCCTAATCCATGTGTATCTGAGAGTATAATCGTATTTTCATTAAATTGCATACTTGTTTGTACCGTGTGAGATGCCAAAAGACTCACAGCATCAAGATCAATCATTGTAATAATATCTGCTTTTGCAGAAGCTACATGTACCCCCGCAGCTACAGATATGGGACCTTCGAGCATACAACCTATCATACATTTTACATTAAACTCATGAGTTACATCAGCAAGTTTCAATGCATAAGTTATACCTGCAGTTTTAGCAAGTTTTATATTTACATAATCAATAGCTTGCATTTCTAGGAGCCTACGGGCATCTTTCATCGAAAAAATACTTTCATCAGCAAGCACCGGTGTTTGTACTCTTTCTTTAATATATTTTAAACCATCAATATCATCAGCGGCTACAGGTTGTTCTATGAACTCTGCTATGATATTTTGTCTCTCCAGTGCATGAAGGAATGTAACGCTTTGTTTTGCAGACCACCCCTGATTTGCATCTAATCTTAACTTTATACTTTTATCTAAAGACTGACTTATGGCTACTACCCGTTCAAAATCTTTTTGAGGGTTCTCACCTATTTTTATTTTTAATATATCATAGCCTAAATCAACAGCATTATGACAGTCAGCTACCATTTTGTCAATTTCACCCATACTGATGGTTATATCTGTAGAAAATATAGTTTTTGTACCACCCAACATACGATACAAAGGAAGTTTTTCCGACTTTGATTTTAAATCATATAGTGCTATTTCAAGGGCAGACTTCGCAGTAGTGTTTTTGATTATTAATGTGTGGACCAATGCAATAATAGTATCGAAGTCTTCTATATCTTTTCCTAAAATATGTGGTTTAATAAACTCAATACACGCTATCATAGATCCCATGGTCTCTCCCGTGATGACAGGTGTAGGTGCACCTTCACCTATACCTACATTCCCATCATCACATTCAATAATTACTACCAAGTCTTCAAGTGTATCTACACGCCGTAAGGAAGTAATAAAAGGCGTGTTAAGTGGTGCTTTTAAGATAGTAGTATAAATGTGAGATATTTTCATAATAGTATAGTCTTTGCTGGGATTGTGTTTCTTATCTTTCTAATCATAGCAAAAGATTAGAATTCTTTGCTTTAAATTTATGTTTTGACATTTTTGACATTTTTTAATGATTTTTATGTTAGAATACTTCTGTTATGTAATAAGGCCAAACCTACTGTGAAGTAGGGACGGAAAGCCACGGGTCTCTTTGAGACAGCCGGGTTACCATCAAATGTAAATTTGGTGTACATTCTTTCTCGAATGAACCTTTTTCATATATATTATTACTGTTATTGCCAAACCCGTTGTGAAGCGGAGTACGGAAAGCCACGGGTCTCTTTGAGACAGCCGGGTTGCCCAAATAAATTGAAGATTATTGGTTTGTTTGGAATCTCTCATGAGAGTATTTATTGCAATTCGATTCATAAAGCTTTGCCAATACCTCTTCACTTCCACGAGTTTAAATATAACATCTTAAAAATTTAAACTAAGGTGAATACTATGTCTCTACTATCTAACATCAAACATATAACTGCACTTACTACAGCTATTTTTTTACTTACTGCTTGTGGTGGAGGGGGTGGTGCTAGTGATAATATATCTACCGCAGAAACAACTAGTGTAGTATCATCTACTACAGGAACAGGCACGACAGGTATTACAAACCCTTCAAACAAAGC
>DQVJ01000303.1 GCA_015661795.1 Sulfurovum sp. | reverse complement strand
CTTTTCATACTTTTTTGCGCCCTCTATAAAGATTGCTTTTGTTAGCTGCCCTGTCTGATAATATACAGATCCTCTCATGGTTTATTTGTCCCTTATTGGGTAGTTTTTTGTTGAGTCATTCTGCTTTTGTTACCTTGCAGCATCCCAAGTTACTGTGCGTACACTGTACGCTCCAGAGACCTTTCAATGAAAGGTTTTCACTGTTAGTAGAGCAAAATAGAAGTGTGAGAACTTTTAGCTATTTCACTATCCGCAGCTTTACGAGACCCGGCCCTGTATCGACTCTTAGAAAAGAGCAAGTTTGAAAGTACCATCATAACAACTATTTAGTGTAAAGGGAAGAGTGACTCAAAAAGTTTTCATAGAGGTTTTAAAAAATCCCCCGTTTCTATATCTGAGAAGAAATTTGGAGAATACCGATGGTACAAGCTTTGAAGCTGTAAAGTGAAAGTTTTTATTTTTTTCATTTTACAAGTGATTTTACAAAACTTTACAAGAGAGTTTACACATTGAGTGTACTAAAAATGAGTGTTTTTTTCAAAAACTGCTGATAAGAGCTCTGCAACTCTTTACTCGCCAGCGTTCAAGCCCTCTTGTACGACATAATCTAGTGTGACCAAGAATACTAAAGCAATTATCACCTCAATAACTTGCTCAAGCATTATTTAGAGTTCTCTTGAGTATCTATCTCATCTGAAATTTGATCAAATGCGACTGATGTAACATACATAAAAAAGATAACTGTACCAAGTACAATCAATACAATATTTTGTGCTGTTTCTATATCCATATCCTCTCCTTTTAAAATAGTTCTAGTACCTGCTTGGTCCATCTATGTTCTCTATAGATACCTGTAAGTATAGTTAATGTAAATACTACTGCAACAATAGCCAGAGGAATCATCATGTTGTCATAGATTAAAATGTTTAATGCAATCACCATGAATACGATCATGTAAGCTAAATATTGTTTTTGAAACACTGGCTTCCCTTTGATTGTATTTACTTACAACAGTATAACATGCAATGAATAACAGACAATAAACATATTTAAAAGATATGTTTTTAATATTCTTTATACATTTAATATATAGATATTATCAACTATTACAATGCTGGCTATCCTTATCTATTAAAAGTATTGTTTGAAAAATATGCTACTTTGTAAATGTTCATAAGCATTTACAAATTTTGCAAATCAGGTATCTTCTTCAAATACGCTTCATTTATCAAAACAAGGTGACTTCTCGATAGATAAACACTTTACAGTAGAAAGTAAGATTGTCTTATTTTTCAGTAAAACATACTACTTTTCCTGAAAAAATGAGTATCTTTCAGAAAATAGCTAAAACATATCTTTTTAACATTATATAAATATTCTTTAGATATGATAAATTATATATAAAACACTCAAAAGGGTTATAATGATCATTGCGATCTCTCATCAAAAAGGTGGTGTAGGTAAAAGTACCATTGCCTGGAATCTTGCACTAGCTCTGCAGAAAAAGTATGATGTCGAGCTTGTTGACCTTGATATCCAAAAGACACTCACCTACACCAATGAAATACGCAAAAACCAGACTAAATATAACCCCCTCAAGATAAAAACATTTCAGAGTGCTGAAAATCTCAAACGTTATATCAATAGTGACAGTGACGAGAAACTCTCTATTATTGATCTTGGAGGGTTTGATAGCACAATGAACCGTATCGCGATTATTACAGCTGATCTGGTTGTCACTCCAGTAAGTGATAAAAGTTTTGAACTCTTAGGACTTAAAAGTTTTGAAGGTATTCTTTCCCAGTTAAATAAGCTCATAGAGGGAGATTTAAAAGTAAAAGTTCTACTCAACAACATCAACCCACAAAAATCAAAACTAGGCAAACTCAAAACCTTCATAGAAAAATCAAAACACTTTGAATTACTAGATACTGTTCTTCGTACCAGAGTTGACTACGATAAATCAGCAGGAGCCGGTAAAAGTGTTATGGAGTACAAGAAAGACAGCAAGGCAGCAAGTGAGATAAAAGCTTTGGTCAAAGAGGTTAAAAAGATATTAGATATATAGGATTTCAATATCAAAAACATATTAAAGGAGAAAAAATGGCAAGAAAAGATAATCTGGACTTTGTAGATCAGGCGGTAGAGAGTGCTAACTTGCAAGAAAAAAGTAGTACACAAAAAAGTAAAGAAAAAAAGATCAAGACTATCCAGATACTAGTTGACTGGGAAGAGAAGATCAAAGCTTATCATGGTGGTACCATTTCAAGCTATATAACTATGGCTATACAGGAAAAGATGAGGAGAGATGGGATACTTTAGATAGTCCCAACTCTTTCAACCTAGTTTCTATATTGTAACAATACCTTTTTTTATCAAGTACCTTATTCTTTATTCATCTATCTTAGTCTATCATCAAGTATCCCAAAACACAACTTTTTTACTTTTGACATTAGCTTTTATTGTTCATAATACATATAACTTTACAGGAGAAAATTATGAAAAAAAAGTGCAATATAGACTTAATAAGTAGTGTAAACAAGGAGGTGATTACCAAACAAATCAAAGATCTATCACTTCATGAGTTAACAAATGAACATCCTGAAATGGTTGATATCGAGTTCCAGCGATTAAAAGAAAGTATAGTAGACATTGGACAGCTAGAACCGATCCTCATCTATAGAGGTAAAATCGTTGATGGTCGGCATAGATTTTGGGCCATTGAATCATTAGGGCTAGATCATATACTTGCCAATGAGATAACTTTTACCACACCGTTGGATACTGTACGTGAAATCGTTTTTGGCTCAGAGGTACGCAGACATCAGTCACCTACACAAAAAGCCATAAAGGCTTATTGGTCAACGCAAGAAGATGGAATAACCTATAGAGATGCAGAAAAAAAGTTTATGACATCACGAACTATGATATCAGCATGCCGATATATTGATGAAATTAAAGGAGACAACATGTTAAAAGATTTATACAATGGTATACCTATATCTATAGGGAAAAGAAAAACAAGTAGCTTGAGAACAGCACAAAACCTAATTAAAGAAGAGGAAGAAGCTGCAAAAGATGCAAGATTTGAAGAAGAAAAACATATTTCTATCGATAAAGCAAACGAAGAGGCAAAACCATTCCTTGATGCACTAAAAAGAGAACCTACCCCTGTCATTGAGCGTGTTGCCAGTGGTGCATATGCTATGCTCAAAGAGCGAGAATAGTTTGGTAACAATGTTACCAAAAATGTATTGATACTCTTCAAGATTCACCTGCTCAGCTATGACAACGATGATGTGTAAAAGGTAATGTAATTGTGTTGAGATATTGAAAATATGATCCCTCACGTCTATATATGCCACATTTTTATATATTAGTTCCAATATATACTAAAATACAAACCTATAGTTTATTTATTTTAAATATTTAGAACTAAAGTATAGTAATCAGTTCTAAAATATGATAGAATATAAACTATGAGTTTAGAAAAAGAGTTAAAATTAAAACAACTATATCGATTGTTGCCCGAAGGTGTTGTATCACCAAGTTCATGGTTCACTGCCAATGGCTATTCCTCACAGCTAATCTACAAGTATGTTAAAAACGGATGGCTGACCAAACTTGGGAACGGAGCCTACATAAGACCTGCATCAATATTAGAGTGGGAGGGAGCCGTACTGGGACTTCAGAAGCTTACAGGACTGCCTTTTCATGTGGGAGGACTTTCCGCACTTAATATATTGGGTTATGCACATTACCTACCTATCGGGGGAGAGAAGTCTATTACGCTGTATGGAAAGAAAACACCTCCTTCATGGATCAAGCAGATAGAGTCTCTTTCCTTCACCTTTTATAAAAAACCACTCTTTGGAGATCTGGGACTAAAAAAACAGGATACCTCTATACGAGATTGGCAAATAAACATCTCTTCACCCGAAAGAGCTATACTTGAACTTCTCTACCAAGTGGGAGATAAAGGAATCAGTTTTAAATTTGTTGCAGAGATATTTGAAGGACTGACAACACTAAGCCCAAGAGTTCTAAATGAGTTACTTCTAAACTGTACCAGCAGAAAAATAAAACGATTGTTTCTCTTCTTGGCAAACTACCATAACTTTCCCTGGACTAAGCATATCAGTAAAGATATAGAGTTAGGTGCAGGAAAGCTACAGATAGTGAAAGACGGGAATTATAATAAAACCTATATGATTACAGTACCAAAGGAATTTAATGCTTGACAGCTCAAATATTTACTACAAACAGGTACAGCTACTTTTAGAAGTACTGCTATACATCAACAATGAAGAGTATTTTGCACTCCAAGGTGGGACAGCCATCAATATGTTCATCAGAGATATGCCAAGACTCTCTGTTGATATTGATTTAATGTATCTGCCTGTTGAAGATAGAACAAGCAGCCTGAAGCATATTGCTGAGTCACTTGAGAGAATTGCACAAGACATTGAAAAGAGTATGAGGAGTTCAAAAGTATATTGACTGGAACAAAGAGGAGATGGCACACTCTCTAAACTGCAAGTTGAGAAGGATGGTGTACGTATTAAAATAGAGACATCACCTGTAATGAGAGGAACTGTTAAGGAGCCAACGCTTTCAATGGTCAGTCCAAAAGTTGAAGAAGCATTTGGATTTGCAGAAACATTGGTAGTACATCATGATGACCTCTATGCAGGTAAAATATGTGCAGCACTTGACCGTCAGCACCCAAGAGACTTTTTTGATGTGAGAGGACTGCTTGACAATGAAGGTATTAGTGATTCTTTGATGGATGTATTTATGGTTTATCTTATCAGTTCTAGTCAGCCTATATCTAAACTGCTACAGCCTAACCTCATAGATATTAGCCATACCTTTGAAGAACAATTTGTAGGTATGACTACAGAACCTATAAAACTAGTACTTCTGACAGATACAAGAGAAGAACTAATAAAGCTTCTGCATCAGAAATTAACGGAGAACCATAAATCGTTTTTACTTGGGTTCAAAAAAGGAGATCCTGATTGGGGCCTATTGCCGTTTGAGAATATTTACCAGCTTCCATCAGTAAAATGGAAAATGCTTAATCTTGAGAAAATGGATAAGGCTAAACGTTTAGAGGCTTT
>DQVJ01000259.1 GCA_015661795.1 Sulfurovum sp. | reverse complement strand
TATACCCATGCCCTTAAAAGTTTCAAGCGACAGGGCTACAGAACACTTGCGTACCCAGCAAGCAAAGGGTTTATTGTTTCTGTGTCACATCAACGCTACAAGGGTGTCAAAACCCTTATGGTTGAGGCCAAAGACTATACACGCCTGCAATCTAAATATAAACAAGCAATACGTACCTATAATGCAAGTATCATAAACAATATTAAGACACCTCTACCTAAAGTTTTAATTGATGATTATTATACCTATTATAAAAAAAGAGCCTCTGGACAAAAGCAACTCAGACAACTCCAGATTATCGCAAAAAAACTAAACTTACAAGGACCTATTTTAGCTAAAAAACCAAGTGCTGAGAAAAAGATAACGAGCACACAAAAAGTAAACAATACAGTGCCTGAAGAAACACGCGCGTGGTACGATTTCAGCAAAAAGGAAGCAGATAAAGTTTCTGTAAAAAAATCTTCTGGGAAACCCTATCAATACTATCTCAAAGAAGCGAGTTTAACTGAGCTAAGCAGCTACATGGCAAAAGAGACAACGAAAGACATGCTTCCTTTCAGCCAATATCGTACTCTAAAACAAAGAGAAAATGCACTCCATGAACAGAAACTTCTTAAAGAAGGGTCGCTTGAAAAACTTATAGCCGCCTACAAAGTCAATAAAAAGCCAACATACAAACAACGTATCATGTCGCTCATGAAAGAAAAACAAGAACATAAAAGTATGAATCTTACTCCTTCAAAAGAATAACATTAGAAAGATTCAATCCTATTTTGGTACCTTCATTTTCTCGACTTTGTATATGAATGGCTATCATCAGTTCGTCACATAACTTTTTCACGATATGCAGCCCTATACCAATGCCTCTATCCTGCTCTTTATAGTACCTTTGAAATACTTTTGATGGTTTTTTAATGCCTTTGCCTGTATCATGTATGGATAAACTTTCCCCTTGAAGCACAATATTCACACTACCGTTTGCTATGTTATATTTTCCTGCATTGCTTAAAAGATTATCTACAATACGGGTAAATGCATCTTTATTGGTTTTAAGCAGTGTATCATCGATAGAAGCCTTATACTGTACATCTGGATAGAGTACTTCAAAATAATTGATACGGTTTTCTATCAGCTCTTTAAGTGAAAAAACTTCTGATTGCGCGGGTACACCTTTTAGAAAAATACGTAAATTATCTTGTAGGGATAAAATACTCTCAATATTATTTTCAAGTCTTAGTATCTTCGGATTCTCTCCTATTTCCCTTTTAAATATCTTTAAATTAATCAACATCGAACTGATTGGGGTATTGAAATCATGCAAAATATCTTTTACAAACTCTTCATTGATACGTAATGCCCTTTGTAAAGGCAAAAGTGCGTAAATAGAAAAAAGAAAAGAGACCAGTGCTGCTAAAATGGAATAAAATAAGAATCTCTTAAAAAGTTTGTTTTCCAGTTTTTGGACTCTGACAAAATATCGCGTAAGTGGATAAACAATTTTCATTAAATATTTTTCTACCGTTGGTACTTTAAAATACCCATAAAAATCACCATCTTTATAAAGTATATTTTCTTCTTTATCGTCATCCTTATCTACAAAATCTGTTGTAAGCCCTTTACACTCCGCAGTATATGCACATAACTTCATCTCAATATGAATCTTCTCTTCTATTTCTGATTTTTTTGTCTGGTATTCATTCCAAAAGTTGATAGCCAGTAAAACCTCCAAAAGTATTAAAAATATAAAAAAACTTTTAAGAAAAGATTCTCTTTCATAGGTTTTCAATCATATACCCCTGTGCCCGTATATTCTTAATCTCGATACCTAGTTTGTTTTTTAATTTTGCGAGGTTGACACGTAATGCATTGGCACTGGGATGTTCAAGAAACTCCATAAGTATAAAACTGTCAACTATTTTGTTCTGTTCCATAATAAGGGTATGAAAAATATTTTGTTGTACTTCACCTAGTCCTATCGTCTGTCCAGATTTTTGTAAAACCCTTGTACTGGGATTATATTCTAAATCTTTCAAGTGAATAACAACATCATCTTTTTGATATTTACGTTTAATCCGTATGACAAGCTCTTCTGGATCAAAAGGTTTCTTAATATAATCATCTGCACCTATTTCAAATCCTTTAGAAATAGAATTGATATCTGTTAATGCTGTGATATAGATTGCAGGAGTCACATCTCCTGCATCTTTCAAAGCAGCCAAGATATCAAAGCCATCAATCTCGGGGACATTTACATCTAAAATATAAAGATCATATGATTGGGCAAAGGTAAGGTCAAATACTTCTGGGCCTCGGTGTGCAACATCAACCGTATAACCTTCGAGTTCTAAAAACTCTTTGAGACTTTCGCACAAAATTTTGTCATCTTCAAGTAATAATATTTTCATCATTATAGAGTATACAAAAGTAATATTAAGGAAATATTACTCTTTTTTATTTTTTATTCTTTGGTAGCTTCATGACAATGAAAAAGGTCAGAAGTATCACTCCATATGCGATATAGTAATATATGTTATCTTCTGGCATCAGTTTGCCTCCATAATAAGATCTTGATTCTTAACCACTTTAAAGTATTTTTCTATCGTATTGACATCACTGTCATCCAAAATAATGATGGGAGTAACAATATCTTTTGCATGTTCTCTAAGGTACGCTAAGTCAATACGAATGATTGCATCCCCTGCTTTGACATGCTCACCTTCGCTTGCAATACGTTCAAACCCTTTTCCCTCAAGGGATACAGTATCTAATCCTATATGTACCATAATTTCCAGATCTTTTTTACTTTTAATACTAAAGGCATGGTTGGTGGAAAATATTTTTGTGACTACTCCGTCAATAGGTGCAGTAAACGTATCTGACATAGGGATAATCGCAACACCGTCTCCTGCCATTTTTTTAGAAAATACTTCATCATTTACACTCTCAAGGGCTACTACTTGACCATCAACAGGTGCTTTAATCTCTCTTGTCTTACGTTTTAAAAATCCAAACATTTGTATTTTACCTCTCCTGAAATTATCGTTGATATGATACTGAAGTTTTTATCAAAGATGACTATATCTGCATCATAGCCTTTTTGGAGTATACCTTTTTTGACACCTAACTTCTGTGCAGGTATTTTTGTGACAGCACCCACAACTTCTTGTAAACTCATAGAAGTGTGTTTACACATATTTTTCATTGCTTCATTCATCTTGAGCACTGAACCAGCAAGCGTACCATCTTCTAGTATGGCTTTCCCCTCAAATACTTCGACTTTACGTCCACCCAAATCATAGTTTCCACACTTCATACATCCTGCACGCATAGCATCTGTGATAAGCATCAGTTTATCACCTTTAAGTTTATGGGCAAGCTCCAGTGTACTTGGGTGTGTATGTACAAGGTCAGCTATAATATCACACGTAATATCCTCACTGTCAAAGACAGCACCTACCACACCAGGTTTTCTGTGATGATAGCTGGACATTGCATTAAAAAGGTGTGTAACATGCGAAATACCCCATGTAAAACTCTCTATAGTCTCTTCATAGGTAGCATCTGTATGTCCACTACTTAATATGACATGAGGGTACTCCGCTTTTATCTTCTTAATAAAAGCTTCACTTCCTTCTACTTCAGGAGCCAATGTTATCATCTTGACTTCATCCATATACGCTTCTATAAGCTGAAAGTTTACCATCTGAACATACGCTTTATTTTGGGCACCATGTTTTTTTATATTGATAAACGGTCCTTCTAAGTGTACGCCTAGAACATGTGCACCTGTGACATTCTTTTTATGTTCTTGGATATTTTGTAAAGCATCGTCAATCTCTTGAGATGACATTGTCATTGTGGTTGCTAAGAACGAAGTTGTTCCTGTTTTTAAAAGTGTCGTAGAAAGTGTCTTTAATGCTTCAGGTGTTGCGTCCATAACATCTACACCCCCTGAACCATGTATATGTATATCAATAAACCCTGCACTTACATAGTTATTTTTTGCATCTATAACTTCACATACGTCTTCATTTGATTTTTCATCTATGCGTATAATTTTATTGTCAAAAAAAAGTGTTTTACCTTCGAGTATTTCATCTTCTACGATAATCTTTGCATTTATAATACACTTCATTATTACTGCTTAGTCAAGAGATTCATGCTGTAAATTATCTTTCAATATACGCTTTAAAATTTTTCCTGTTGCATTTTTAGGTAATTCTTTAATCACATGAATTTGTTTTGGTACCTTATAGTTGGCAAGATGCTCTTTCATATATTTTTTTAAGCCAGCCTCATCAAGTGTATCTCTATCTTCTTCCAACTCGATATATACGATAGGGACTTCTCCACTTTTTTCATCATTGATACCTATCACTGCAGATACCCCAACACCCTCAAAAGTATCTATGACTTCTTCTATCTCACGTGGATACACGTTAATACCTTTTGAAATAATCAAATCTTTTTTTCTATCCACAATAAATAAAAAGCCTTCATCATCCATATATCCCACATCCCCTGTAAGGAGCCAACCATTTACTATAGTTTCGGCTGTAGCCTCAGGACGACCGAGATATCCTTTCATCACATTATCGCCTGTGACTATAATGTCACCTATACCTCCTCTGGGCACTTCATTCATCTCTTCATCAACCACTTTCATCTCATAGCCATAAAGTGCTGTTCCAACTGAACCTGCCTTTTGTTTTTTAAACGTATTCATACATACAGCAGGACTTGCCTCACTTAAACCATATCCTTCAAGTAATGTAGCACGTTTGAATCTTTTTGCCATGGCATCAAGTGTTTTTGGCTGTAATGCTGCTGCTCCTGATATAAATGCTCTAATGCTATTAAACCACATAAAATACCATGGCAGTTTTACTTTTGCAAGTGCATTATAAACATCTGGAATACCAAAGAAAATTGTCACGCGTTTGGTGAGAGTTTGTTTAAAGATATTTGAAAAAGGTTGTATCGATTTGATAATAACAATACTCCCTCCTACATACAGTGGCAAAATCACTCCTATAGAAAAAGTAAAAGAGTGGAACATCGGTAAAAATACAATGGCTCTGTCTTTTGCTTTTACATTGATGGTTCTTCGTCCCGAATCTGCATTGGACAAAATATTTTTATTGCTGAGCATTGCACCTTTTGGTTTCCCAGTTGTCCCTGAAGTATAGATCAACACAGCGGTGTCATCTAAACCTTTTTCAACAGGAGTCACCTGCATATTACACCTTGAGACATCAGCGAAATATAAATCTTTCCCACTCTCAG
>DQVJ01000191.1 GCA_015661795.1 Sulfurovum sp. | reverse complement strand
GGGGTTAAGAGCTGTTCTTCTTCTATCCACTGTAGCAGTGACTCATGGCGTTGTGTATGAAAGTCATTTACAAAACCGTAGGCTACCTCTTTTTTTTTCTGTATCTTTTTTTTATCAAAGCCATTTTTTTGCATCACTTGTTCTAGTGCATCTTCACGCAAACCTACAAGTCGTGTAAGCCCTGCCATATACCCTTCATCATCTCTGGGGATATTTAGCATCATTAAGAAAAATTTTATTAATTTTTCTGCTTTTTCATGCCCTTTATTTTTGTCTAAAAGGTCGTAGTAGCTGTTAAGTTCTGCTTGTCTTTTTTGCAATTCATCATAAATGCGTTGCAAATCTTTCATAAAATCTTGTTTCTTCATATATTGTCTCTTTATTTATTTTTTAACATTTGTATAATCGGTTTTGCCAACGCTAAAGCCTTAGAACGATGTGAAATTGTACTCTTTACATCATCGTCCAACTCACCAAGTGTTTTGTCATACCCACTAGGCACAAACACAGGGTCATACCCAAACCCTTTTTCACCACTAGGCTCCACTACAACATCTCCATGCATCCAACCATGCACCACATACTCACCATACTTAGAGACTATAGCAATAGCAGCTGTATAATATGCAGTCGTAGAAGACACACCTTTTTTCTTCACTTCATCTATAAGTTTATAGAGATTTTCTTTATCTGTCGCATTTTCCCCAGCATACCGTGCTGAATAGATACTGGGAGCACCGCCGAGTATAGGCAGTGAGATACCGGAATCATCTGCTATCACAATATACTCATTTCCCAACTTCTCATAAATAGTCTGAGCTTTTATAAGAGCATTAGCTGCAAAGCTCTCACCATCTTCTACTATCTCAAACTCACCAAGCAAGTCTGCAAAAGGTACAATTTCATCTTCACACATCTGTTTAAATTCACGCAATTTACCCTTGTTCCCTGTTGCTAGGACTAACTTCATTGTTTTTTAACCTTTACGTACTATAATGATGTAACTAGTTACATGAGCTATCTGTTGATGATATACCAGTTGACAATAGTATATAGAGATTTATCCTATATACGTCCTAAAAAATAATAATTTTATCTAAATAGAGGTTTTACTATGATTAAACAAATCATGCCACTCTCACTTATCGTCGCATTACGTTTCTTTGGACTTTTCATTGTCCTTCCTGTGCTTTCCATTTATGCACTTGAAATGGAAGGGGCTACACCTTTTTTAGCCGGGATTGTTGTGGGTGGATATGCCCTTACCCAAGCCATTTTTCAAGTACCTTTTGGGATGATGTCCGACAAGTTCGGACGTAAACAAATACTGTTGCTTGGTCTTCTTATCTTTATCGTAGGCTCCATCATTGCTGCACTTTCCGACAACATATATATGCTCATGGCAGGGCGTTTCTTACAAGGTGCTGGTGCCATTGGATCTGTAGTGTCGGCGATGATAGCTGATCTTGTAAAAGAAGAACAAAGAGCCAACGCTATGGCCATCATGGGTGGGACAATCGCTATGAGTTTTGCTGCAGCGATGATTATCGCTCCTATTGTCGGTGGTAACTGGGGAATAGACAAACTCTTTTGGCTCACAGCCATACTTTCCGTGATGGCTATAGGCATACTTTTTACAGCAGTACCCAAACCACCCACCATCATACATTCATACAGTGAAGAAGAGTCTAAGTTTTTTGAAGTTTTTAAAGACAAAGCCCTTACACGTATGTATGTGACTTTCTTTTTCCATTGGCTGACCATGACTATGGCATTTTTCATTATCCCTTTGGTAATGACACAGTCGCTGGTTGAAGGTGGTTTTGGCTGGGAAAAAGCAGAGCTGTGGAAAGTCTATTTCCCTGCGATGGTCATTGGTGTTATCTCTATGGCTCCTGCAGCTATTTTTGGAGAAAAATATGGCAAGGGGAAAGAAATATTTATGATCTCTGTTGCCTGTATCATGATTGCCTTTCTCGCGATGGGTTTTGCAGGTGAAGCATGGGTATTTGTCATAGGTGTTGTATTTTTCTTCATTGGGTTCAATATGTTTGAGCCTTTGCTACAAAGTTTTGTAGCCAAGTTTGCTAAAGTGCACCAAAAAGGAGCCGCATTAGGTGTAGCCAATACTTTTGGCTATCTGGGTATCTTTGCAGGAGGAATGCTAGCAGGCTGGCTCATGCAACACTATGACCGAGCTGTCCTTTCGATGGTAGTAATGGCTATAGCTGTGATATGGTTCATCTGGGTCGCCACAATGCCTAGTCCAAATAACAGAGGAAATGTCTATCTCTCACTGGATATCTTTGACCGTGAAAAGGTCGCAGCGCTTACTGAACATGAAGCTATTGTAGAGAGTTATGTCAATGAAACAGAGCACATTGCGGTGGTTAAATATGATAAAGACCTAATAGATGAAGATGAAGTAAGAGGGATGTTGAGCTAATGGAAAAAAAAGTACCTGACTTTATCAATGATTTAGAGATTATCCTTGGTTCTCATACTGTACTTGTGGATGCAAAACAAAGTTTACATATTCTTTTTAATTCAACACCTTATGGCTGTGCAAAAGACTACCCAGTAGCTGTTGTGCATGAATCCAAACGCATCAAAGAAGACGAAGCACTAAAGTATTTTAAAGAGAACTATTTGCTGGATGAAGAGGGTTATAGCTACGAAGAGTACCCACTTAGCGACCTTGCTCACATCTCTTTAAATGCACCACAATACATCCAAAATGTCAGCTATATGCTCTCTACTGAAAAAAAGATGCCAGAACCTAGTTTTTTTAACAAACTAAAAGGTGACTACTGGAAAAAACTAAAGTCTATTGAAGGACTAGAAGCAGTCATAGATGTTTCCACACTTACCCCAGACACAAGTGACTGCGAAGCAGAAGAGGCATTACGTGCCATTATACGTAAACGTAAAGAAGTCCACCAGCTGAAACAAATAGCCTTTATATGGATAGTAGAAGTAAACGGTGAAAATGAAAACATATCTACTGTCATGAAACATTATTTTGAAGATGATGTCATAATAGTAGAAAATGGTATGAAACGTTACTATGTAGGCTGGAGTACTCCGTTACAAAATATTAATATGCGATATTTTGTTTGTCCACCT
>DQVJ01000124.1 GCA_015661795.1 Sulfurovum sp. | reverse complement strand
GAAAAGATTAAAGATGCTAAAATCCTAGACACTAATATCATCCATACTATCGATAATGCTTACTCTGAAGTTGGAGGGTTGGCTATACTTTATGGTAACTTGGCAGAACAGGGTGCGGTGATTAAAACAGCAGGTATTACGGGAGACAGAGTCTTTACGGGCACTGCAATATGCTTTAACTCTCAAGATGAATGCATAGAAGGTATTTTAGCGGGGAAGGTAAAGGCTGGTAATGTGGTAGTCATTCGCTACGAAGGGCCTCGAGGAGGTCCAGGTATGCAAGAAATGTTGAGTCCTACGTCACTCATCATGGGTATGGGGTTAGGTGCAAGTGTTGCACTTATTACAGATGGTAGATTCTCAGGGGCTACCAGAGGTGCAAGTATCGGACATGTAAGTCCAGAGGCTGCTGAAGGTGGTCTCATAGGGCTCCTTGAAGATGGTGATGAAATTCACATAGATGTGGACCAATATATCCTACAGGCAAATTTAAGTGATGAAGTTATCTTAAAAAGAAGATCTAACTTTAAGCCTCTTATTAAACCATTAAAAAGCAAATGGTTAAAACAATATCGAGCCTTAGTGACCAATGCAAGTTCTGGTGCTGTATTGGAAGCGGAATAAAATTAAAAAGATGTTCTAGAGGATGAGGCGAATTATGACAATTCTCCTCTAATAAATGAAGGTTTTCTTAAGAAGGTCTTCTCGCACCTTTATAGCGTTGGGCATAAAACTTACTTAAGCTTGATACCACCACTTTTTTCTTAGCTGAACTAGCATGAATAAACTTTCCATTACCTAGGTATATACCTACATGGTTTACATAGCCTTTTCTTCTTTTGGATGTATCAAAAAAGACTAAATCCCCAGGTTTCAGCTGACTTCTATCAATAGACTTCCCATATTTGGATTGGTTGATAGATGTTCTTGGAAGATTGATTCCATTTTGCTTATATACATATTTGGTAAGACCAGAACAGTCAAAGGTATTTTTTTGCCCTACTGCACCCCATACATATTTTCTTCCCAATTTCTTTTTTGCTAACTTGATAATATTTTTACTTTTCTTGTTGCTAAAGCCGTTAAAGGACATTACATTAGGTTGTGATGCTTTAAATAAGATATCATCTACCGTTACGATACGTTTTTTCTTTACACGTTTACTTGCAAGTGGTTTAGCATGCTTATTTAATGCAGATCTTAAAATTCTATCAGCCTTTTTATGTTTCTTTGAGACTTTAGCAATCTTTATTTTTTTATTAGACCTTTTAGACTTAGCTACTTTTTTATATTTTTTTGGTGTAGTTTTTTGTGCAACTTTTAGTTTCTTCCCTAATCTTAAAGTTGTTTTATACTCAATATTATTAATCTTTACAAGTTCTGCTACGGTCATTTTATGTTTTCGAGCAATTGTGAATAGGGTATCTCCAGATTTAATCGTATAGTTAGCTTTGTTATATGTTTTTTTATTCACAACAGTTTTCTTTTTAGCAGAAACTTTACTTTTTTTGGCTATTTTTTTCTTTTTGTTTGGGAAATAAGTATTTGTTGGAACTTTAATAACTCTACCTATCTTAAGTAGTTCCCCTTTTTTAATACCATTCATCTTTCTGACTTCTTCGATAGTAGTATGGTGTTTATGTGCTACGGTATAAAGTGTTTCTCCGCTTTTTATTTTATGTTTAACCACTTTTGTTGCTGCATTGACTGATACGGTGGCGATGGAAAGTGCCAATAATAACTTGTATATATTTTTCAATGAATACTCCTAATTAATTGAAATCTGAATAACATGATAAAAATCATACTAAAAAATATGTATAATTCTATCTGTATTTGATTAATCAAAAATAAATGTGAATTTAATTTTTTCTTAAATCCTATTTGAAACGGTCTGTTAAGAGGAAGAAAATTATATCTAGTCGTGTGGGATATATTGGTAACCTGGCAATCTTTGATTTTAATTTAAAAGACCCATGGCTTTCTGTCCCTATTTCACAATAGGTTTAGCTTTTTCAACATCTCTTTGAACGATTCTATCAGATATAGTATTAAACAAAAATAAATTAAATCTTAGATTTTCTTTAAATGTTGGACAATATGTTCCGCCACTCTAAACGCATTAGCATAGATAGTCCATGTATAGGCTACAGAGCCTCCTGTAGGCATAAAACTCGCATCGGCTACATATAGATTCGGAACATCATGTGCCTGGCAATATTTATTGAGTACAGAAGTTTTGGGATCATTGCCAAAACGACATCCCCCTGCAACAAGGTTTTGTGAAGCTGCAGAAGAAACGGAAGAGTAGATGTTCTTTGCTCCCATTTCTTCGAGTATTTTTTCACATTTTTTTGCAATATATTTACCTACTTTGATATCTTGGGGATGCCCCTCAAGTCTTAATTTTCCTACAGCCATACCATACTTGTCCTTATGTGTTTTATCTAAACTTACAAAACAGTTGTCATTGGGTAGCCAATCGTTAAATATTTCAAAGCGGATACTTTTTTGTTCTTTAAAGCGTTTGTTTAATCTATCACCTAAATCTTTCCCCCAAACTAATTTACCGTTATGGTAATTATTTTTACGTGCACGGGAAATAATGTTTTGATGTTCAAACATAAACTCTACAGAGCCCCCTTTAAACTTACCATCCCACCAATGATCTATAAAGTACCAATCAAGTATAGAACGGTTCACGAAAAGTCCCGTTGTCATAAGGTCATTAAAGTGAATTTCTTTAAGACTTTCTTTGTGGAGTTCTCCCTGCCCAGAACCTCCTCCTGAAAACAATAGGTTCTTGCCAAGTTCACCACTGCTATTGGCCAAACCGTTGGGATGATACCTATTGGCAGAATTCAATAAAAGTCTCGCACTCTCATGTGCCTGTGCTGCGACAACAAAGAGTTTTGCTTTTATCTTTTTTTCTCTTCGTGTAATAGTATCAACAACTATTGCATAATCTATCTTATCTTGTATGCTGGTATGTAAAGATTTTACATGGCTGTTAGTTAACAGGGTGAGGTTCCCTGTTGCGAGTGCTGGTTGCAATAATGCTTCACGAGAACTACCTTTCGCTCCGGAACTGCACCCATAACTTCCACAAAAATTAGAATAATAACAGGCATCTCTGTGCCCTTTATCCTGAGATAAAATGGCTCTAGGTGTCACCAAAGGTGTAATCCCCAAAGCCCTACAACTTTTGTCTAAGAGGTTCACTACAGCATTCTCTTGTGTAGGGGGTTGTGTGAAATTTTTTCTACTTCTTGGAGGTTCATACTTATGTGTTTTAAATTTTCCAGAAATCCCGACAAGTTCTTCTGTTAAATCATAATAGGGTTCTAAGTCTTCATAAGAAATAGGCCAATCCACAACATTGGCTCCTTCAATATTACCATATTTACTTTTTAACCTGAAATCATCAGGATGTAAACGATGAACCATACCTGACATAAGGTTAGACGAGCCTCCTACTATATTACCATTCCAAAAACTCATACCAGAATCATAGGTTGGTGTTGCCTCCCATTTTCCATTTACTTTTTCTTCTATGGTATGGTATTCGTCAAACAGATTGGGTGTGACTAAATCTCTCCGTGCATAAGATAATTCATCTTTAGAAAATTCATCACGTTTTATGAGCCGTCCTTTTTCTAGGACTGCTACTTTGTAACCGGCTTTACATAAGGTATAAGCAACCGCTCCTCCACTAGCACCAGAACCAATAATCACAACATCATACATCATAATCCTATATACCTCGTTTTTGGTCTGGGTTGTCCACCAAAAGCATTTAATGCTTTCCATCCAGCTTCTTTTATATTTGAACCGTAAATAGGATCAGAAAAGATGCCTTCCATAGTCAAGGTCATGATACGTGCAATCCAATTGCTACCGTAATTGGTCTCTTCATATGCACGTAAAGCTATTTCCTTATCTGTATGAGACATAGTGGTAAACCGTCCTTCTTCTCTACTTTTTAACTCTTGTGCTCCTTCAATAACAAATGCCCTAATGTCTTTGTCGTAACTTTTATGTATGAGTGTTTCAAATAAAAATTGTGTGACGTTCATGGAGACAGCTGAGGGAATTTTACTTCCCTCTGGGAACAGATGTGCTTGTACTGCTGCAATAACAGATTCAACCTCTTTAAATTCCTTTTCAAAAGTACTGAGTTCTTTGGCTTGTATATAAGGGCTAAGACCAAGCATGGAGCTTAATATTAAAAATTTTCTTCGCTGCATCATCGCATTTGTTTGCATTTTTACTACTTTGTATGTAATTTATAGTTGAAATATCATCATAATCTTTTTTTGTGTACTAAAAGTGCAGTACTTCTAAGGGTATTACACATATGTTACACAAATATCATACTATACTAAATTTGTGTAAATATTATATTTTAGGAGAAAAAGATGAAAAAATTACTATTTGGTTTTTTACTTGGGTTTGCCTTGATTGCGCTTACAGGATGTACGACAGGAAATGATGCACAAGCCTCTACAAAATGTTCCTCTGATGGTAAGTGTTCTACAGCAAAAAAATGTCAAGCAAATGCAAAATGTGCTGGAGATAAAGCAAAAAAATCTGGGCTTGAAACAAAAAATGTTGCAAAAAAATGTTCATCTGACGGTAAATGCGGTAGCTAGTTATCGTACATAAATAACGCCCCTGCATATATTATATCTCTAAGGTTTATTACCTCAGAGGTATCACTCCTTAGTTATACTCCTTTGTGTGAAGTTATTAAACTTAAAACAAAAGGATTTACTTATGAAAAAACTACTCTTAGGCACACTACTTGGCATGGCATTATTTATATTTAATGCT
>DQVJ01000180.1 GCA_015661795.1 Sulfurovum sp. | reverse complement strand
TGACTTATCAATGCTAAAAAGTCTGAGGCTATTCCTGAATGTTTTCCTCTCTTGTCTGTAAAGTCATACGGTGCCCAACTATAATCAGAACCGAAGACAACTGTCTCATGAGCTGTAATCCATGCTTTCTCCTCCTGAGTAAACTCTAATGCATTTAAACAATGAAAAAAAACAATGAAATATAGAAATACTATTTTATGAATGGGTGATGATAGAAACAAATTCATCTAAATGTTCCATTAAGATTTCTATTAATTTTGGATCAAAATGTGTCCCGCTATGTTCTCTCATATAAGCAACACTATCATCAATACTCCATGCTTCTTTATAGCACCGTTTATGTGCTAAGGCATCAAAGACATCTGCTATGGCTACGATACGTCCAAAAATGTGTATATCATTTCCTTCTAAACCTTTTGGGTATCCACTTCCATCCCATTTTTCATGATGTTGCAAGGCTATGATATCTGCAGACTTGAGTATTTTTCTTTGTGAATTTTTTAAAAATTTATGTCCCTGTGTGGTATGCGTCCTCATCACTTTCCATTCATCTTCAGTCAGTGCACCAGGTTTTGTAAGTATCTCGTGTGGTATTGCTATTTTTCCTATATCATGCATAGGAGAAGCATGAAAAATAGTCTCTACATCTTCATCTCTGACTGCAGGATGATAGTATGCCAACAGTTTTGATATATGTGCAACACGCTTAATATGTTCACCTGTTTCAGGCGAAGAAGATTCTATAAGCTCTGCAAGGATATAAATAATCTCTTTTTGCCCTTCTTCAAGTTCTGTGAGGAGTCGTTCTTTTTCTTATTTTGCTTTAATTTTTAAAGAAAGATGATTCGCCTCTAAAACCTGTCTAGAGTGGTAAAGTTCCAAATGACTTTTTACACGGGAGAGTAACTCTTCGGCATGAAAAGGTTTTGAAACGTAGTCCACAGCACCTATTTTAAAAGCATGAGATATTGAATCTATATCATTTTTGGCCGTTAAAAAAATTACAGGAACATCTCGATAATCAAACTTCTTTTTAATATGTGTACATACTGAAAACCCATCCATCTCTGGCATCAGAATATCAAGTAGAATCATATCAAAATGACGGGTTTACATAAGAGATAATGCTTCTTGACCTGAGAGTGCAAAGGTAAGATCATAATTTTCTTCCTTTAAAATATTCATCACTATCTGAATATTTTCTACGATATCATCGACAATAAGAATATTATATGTTAATTGCATCTTTTCTCCAGTATAAAATGATATATACAAACTATAACATAACTATATAAAATAGCATAAGCTTATATTCTTTGTAAAAACACGCCACTTTCAACATGTGAAGTATGTGGGAATTGGTCATACATGGCTGCTTCGACAACAGAATGTGTCTTTGTCAATACTTCCAAATCCCTTGCAAGTGTTTGAGGGTTACAGGAAATATAAATAATATTTTCCAGGTTTGAGATTAATTCTATAGTACCTTCATCCAATCCTGCACGAGGTGGATCTACTAAAACAGTAGAAAAATGATAAGATTTTAAATCAATGTTTTTTAATCTTGTGAATTCTCTCACGCCATTTAAGGCTTCTGTCATCTCCTCAGAAGCCAATCTCGCAAATGTGATATTGGTTACCTTGTTTAACTCACAGTTTTCAAGAGCAGCATGTATAGAACGTTTTGATATCTCTGTAGCGAGTACCTTATCAAAATAATGTGAAAGGGGTATCGTAAAATTTCCCAATCCACAATAAGACTCTAAAAAATCGCCATAACCCACTTTTTTCGCCTGTGCTATCGCCCATTCTATCATCTTTACATTGACTTCAGGGTTTGGCTGCGTAAAGCCACTCTCGTACTGAAGGTAAGTGAACATTTTTTCATCAATATTTAGCTTTTCAGTAACGTACTCCTCTGAGAGTATCACTTTTTGTTTTCGACTTCTTCCCATAATCTTACAGTTCAATTCACTCTCGAGTGATTTAGCTTCTGCAGACCAAACATCATCTAAACGTCTATGATATAACATCGTAATAAGACACTCATCTGTAGTTGTTGCCAAAAACTCTACAGCAAAAAGTTTTTTCTTTAACACTTCGGCAGAAGCATTTATTTTATCAAGCAACTTCCACATACGTTTCTCTATAGGGTTAATGACTTTGGGACACTCTTCTATACAAATGGATCCTTTTTCACGTTTGCCCTCTATAGGCATCTTCCCCATCGCATAATCACAGCGATCATCTTCATGCCAAATTCGAAATTCTGCTCTTGCTCTATACGCTGAAGTTGATGAAGCAAAGACCTCAAGTTTTTGAGTATAAAAAGGAGCCAGTAACTCCGACACATAGGTTTCTTTTTGTTTGAGTTGTTCCTCATATGCCATGTCATACAGACCACAAGATCCACAAGAGCCAAAATGTTTACAGTTCAAAGTTATGCCTTTAATTACAATTAGGTATAATCGCAATATTAAATTATTTTCGTATATTATCGTAAAGGGAACAAAAATGTCTATATCTGTTGTAATACTTGCTGCTGGAAAAGGTACAAGGATGAAATCATCTACACCTAAAGTACTTCATGAAATCTCAGGGAAATCAATGCTTTTCCATGCCATTGATGCTGCAAAGAAGATTTCTGATGACATTACTGTTGTTTTATATCATCAAGCTGAGCGTATTCAAGCAGATATTGAATCTCACTATGAAAGTATACATTTTCACATGCAGGATGTTGAGCAATTCCCAGGTACAGGGGGAGCTATGAAAGGCGTAAGTGTGAGACATTCTAAGGCACTTATACTCAACGGAGATATGCCACTTGTTACTATGCACGCGCTTGAATCACTCATGCAAGGAGATGCGGATATCAATATGTCTGTGATCAAATTAGACAATCCTTCTGGTTATGGTCGTGTCGTCATTTTAGACGGAAAAGTGCACGAAATTGTAGAAGAAAAAGACTGTATTCCTGCGCAAAAAGAGATACAAACGGTCAATGCTGGTGTCTACTGTGTAAAAAAAGATGTGCTTGACACATATATCCCTGCTCTGAACAATGACAATGCGCAAGAGGAATACTATCTTACAGATATTATTAAAATGGCTGTAGAAGATGGAAAAATTGTACATCCTGTGATTGTGGATGAAGAGGAGTTCAAAGGGGTGAATTCAAAACTTGATTTAGCACACGCTGAAGAGATACTGCAACGTCGTATCAAAATGGACTTGATGAAAGCTGGGGTGACTATGCGGCTGCCTGAAACGATTTACATTGACTCACGTGCTACGTTTGAAGGGGAATGTATCTTAGAAAATGGTGTGAGCATTCAAGGTCACTCACATATTATTTCTTCTCATATTAAGACCAACTCCGTGATAGAAAATTCTTATATCGAAAACTCTGATGTTGGTCCTATGGGACGTATAAGACCAGACTCAAGACTCATTAACACACATATCGGTAACTTTGTAGAAGTCAAAAAATCAACACTCCACGGTGTAAAAGCTGGTCACCTGGCTTACATCGGTGATGCAAGCATAGATGAAGGTACCAATATCGGTGCGGGGATGATTACCTGTAATTATGATGGTAAAAACAAATATAAAACTATCATTGGTAAAAATGTATTTATAGGGTCTGATACGCAGATAGTTGCACCAGTCAACATTGCTGATGATGTCATCGTTGCTGCTGGTACAACAGTCAATAAAGATGTAGAAAAAGGCAGTTTGGTTATTTCAAGAACTGAAATGAAAACAGTAAAAAATTTCTTTTATAAGTTTTTCAATATCACCAACAGTTAGCAAGAAGGACAGACATAAAATGCAAATTGATTTAAGTGGTAAGTCTGTTCTTTTAGGCGTAACAGGGAGCATCTCTGCATATAAAGCATGTGATGTGGCTCGTCTTTTTATAAAAGCTGGTGCTTCTGTCCATGTCGTGATGACACCTTCAGCTGAACGTTTTGTCTCTTTACTCACCTTTGAAGCACTAACACGAAATGCTGTTTTGACAGAAAGTACAGAGTCTTGGAGCTCAGAACTCAACCATATCGACATAGGCAAAAGATGTGATGCTTTCATCATCGCACCAGCTACTGCCAATACACTTAACAAGATGAGACAAGGGCTGGCAGATAACATCTTAACCCAGACATTTCTTGCCTTTAAAGGCCCTATTCTTGTAGCACCTGCTGCCAATACACAAATGCTCGCACATCCAACAAGCAGACAGAGTCTTTCTCTACTTGAAGCACAAGGGTATAGTGTCATTACACCACAAGAGAAGTTACTCGCCTGTGGAGATGTAGGTGCTGGTGCACTGGCAGACCCCAGTGAAATATTTTTTGAGACAGCAAAAGCACTTCTAAAAGAAGATTTTTGGACTAATAGACCTGTGATTGTTACAGGTGGTGGTTCTAGAGAAAAAATAGACGAAGTACGTTATATCAGTAATTTTTCATCGGGTAAGATGGCAAAATCTCTGTGCCTTGCTCTTTACCTCAAAGGTGCAAAAGTACACTACATTCACTCTATGGGAGCTGAAGATTTACCGCTAAATATAACATCTGAGAGTTTTGAAGATGCAGAAGGATTGTTAATGCGTACGCAAAAAGTCATAAATGATCATACTGCCAATACAAAAACACCTTATTTATTTATGGTAGCTGCTGTGGCGGACTTCAAACCCACATCACCTCAAAAAGGAAAAGTCAAAAAGGCTTCACTAGGTGAAAGCTGGA
>DQVJ01000097.1 GCA_015661795.1 Sulfurovum sp. | reverse complement strand
GAAAAAAACTTAAAAAAGCAAAATTGGTAACTACTATTTTCTTCTTAGTACTAGGATTTGCTTCGTTGGCTGCATACATTAAAATAGGGATTGAGCATAAAGATAACTATGGTGAACGTTATCATCCAACCACAAGTATCCAAAACACAGTTTTTGACAACAATCATAAAGGAGCAATAGTATGAAAATAGTATATTCAGATGCTTTAGTCATCGGTGGTGGATTAGCAGGTCTTAGGGCAGGAGTAGTTGCACAATCAAGTGGATTAAATTGTATTGTCCTATCTTTAGTGCCTGTAAAACGATCTCACTCAGCCGCAGCACAAGGTGGTATGCAAGCCAGCGTTGGTAATGCCAAAATGAGTCAAGGTGACAATGAAGATTTACACTTTATGGATACTGTAAAAGGTAGTGACTGGGGATGTGACCAAGAGGTTGCAAGAATGTTTGTAAACACCGCTCCAAAAGCCATACGTGAACTCGCTAACTGGGGTGTACCATGGACACGTGTACGAAAAGGTTCACATGAAATTGTACTTGACACAAAAAAAAGTACCATCACTGAAAGCGACGAAGCACATGGCTTGATAACTTCTAGAGACTTCGGTGGTACTAAAAAATGGCGTACCTGCTACACCGCAGATGCTACAGGACACACCATGCTCTTTGCCTGTGCCAATGAAGCCATTAAACATGATGTAGATGTACGAGATAGAAAAGAAGTACTCTCACTCATACATAAAGATGAGCGATGTTATGGTGCAGTAGTTCGTGATCTCATCACAGGAGAACTTGAAGCCTATGTTGCAAAAGGTACTTGTATCTCTACAGGAGGATATGGTCGTCTCTACAAGACTACTACCAATGCCGTAATTTGTGAAGGTACAGGACAAGCAGCGGTACTAGAAACAGGTGTGGCTACTTTGGGAAATATGGAAGCTGTACAGTTTCACCCAACACCTATTGTACCCTCAGGTATCCTCTTAACAGAAGGGTGTCGTGGAGATGGTGGCGTACTAAGAGATATAGATGGGTATAGATTTATGCCTGACTATGAGCCAGAAAAGAAAGACTTGGCTTCAAGAGATGTAGTAAGTCGTCGTATGATGGAACATATACGTAAGGGTAAAGGTGTTCCTTCTCCTTTTGGTGATCACCTTTGGTTGGACATTTCCATTTTAGGTATAGAACATGTCTCTAAAAACCTAAGAGATGTACAATAGATTTCTGAAACATTTAATGGTATAGACCCTGCAGATGAAGGTCCTGATGGTTGGATGCCAGTAAGACCTGCTCAACACTACTCTATGGGAGGCATCAGAACGAACAAAACAGGTGAATCTCAAAAACTAAAAGGACTCTTTTCTTGTGGTGAAGCAGCATGTTGGGATATGCATGGGTTTAATAGACTAGGTGGTAACTCTGTCTCTGAAGCTGTTGTTTCAGGTATGATTGTGGGTAGATACTTTACAGACTATTGTCTCTCTCACGATACCAATATTGATACCAGTATCATACATGATGCTATCACTAAACAAGCAGACTATATTGATGAAATACTAAACCGTCCAGAGGGTGAAGATATTTTTGAAATCAAAAAAAGAATGCAAGAGATTATGGATGAGAAAGTAGGTATCTTTAGAAATGGTGATGACCTTCAAAGTGCAGTAGATGAGCTACAAGAACTTCTTACACGAAGTAAAAAAGCCAGTGTCAAAAGTAAAATCAAATCTGGAAACCCAGAGCTTGAAGAGGCATATAGAGTACCAAAAATGTTAAAACTTGCTATCTGTGTAGCCCACGGTGCCAACCAACGTACAGAGTCCCGAGGAGCCCACTATAGAGAAGACTACCTCAAAAGAGATGATGCCAACTGGTTAAAGAGAACACTCACTGCATGGCCAGATGAAAATGCTACCTTGCCTGAAGTAAGTTATGAAGAGATAGATATTATGACTATGGAGTTACCTCCTGCATTCCGTGGATATGGGGCAAAAGGTATGACCATTGAACATGAAGATTCGGCAAAACGACAAAAAGAAGTAGACGAGATAAAGAAGAGGTTAGAAAAAGAAGGAAAAGACAGATTTGAAATACAAGATGCTCTTATGCCTTATGATCTACCTTTAAACTATAAAGACAAAAATGAACGTATAGGAGTTGGTCATGAGTAACAATAAAACTGAAGGAAGAGCTTTAACATTCTCTATTTTAAAGTACAATCCATTGAATAAAGATGAAAAAGCTACATTTGTAGAGTATCAAGTAACTGAAACCATTGGTATGACTGTTTTTATTGCACTCAATATCATACGTGAGACAAAAGATGCTGACTTATCTTTTGACTTTGTATGTCGTGCAGGTATCTGTGGCTCTTGTGGTATGGTTATTAATGGCAAGCCTCTCTTGGCATGTCGTACACTGACCGCTGATTATCCAGATGGTCACATCCAACTTATGCCTATGCCTGCTTTTGAACTCATTCGTGACTTATCTGTAAATACAGGTAAATGGATGGACAATATGAGTCAACGTGTAGAGTCATGGATTCATACCAATGAAGAGCATGATATTACAGCATTGGAGAGACCTGTTGACCCAGATATTGCAGATGAAACATTTGAACTAGACCGTTGTATAGAGTGTGGACTTTGTGTCTCTTCTTGTGCTACAGCACTCATGAGACCAGACTTTGTAGGTCCTGCTGGACTTAACCGTGTAGCAAGATTTCAAATAGACCCACATGACAATCGTACAGATGCTGACTATTATGAGCTTATAGGTGATGACGATGGTATATTTGGCTGTATGAGTCTTATGGCATGTGAGGACCACTGTCCAAAAGAGTTACCCTTACAAGAAAAAATAGCTTATTTAAGACGAAAGTTAGTTGGACAAAGATAAACTTATATAAAGGATATGATATGCCAAAGAAATTAATACTTGTTATAGGGGCACCTGGTTCAGGAAAATCAACTGACAGTAAAATTCTTGCAGAGAAATACAAAGAAGATATCACGACCATCTCTGTAGGAGAATTACTGAGAGAAGAGATAAAACGTGGGTCTGGTGTAGGACATATT
>DQVJ01000167.1 GCA_015661795.1 Sulfurovum sp. | reverse complement strand
TGTGTCCCTTAGAGATATGTCTTTCTTTTAAATTTTTAGTTACTTTGTTGGCTATAAGACCTATAACTTTTAACTTCGAATCTATCTGATAATGGTTTTTATCTATCTCCATATTAGCATGGACCTTTGCTATCTCACCAATAATGCCAAACTCTATAGAGTAGTTTTCTGTTATTGTTTTTGCATGTACTGAGGTCAAAAGAAAAATAATGAGCGATAGCATTCTAAACATATATAACTCCTTGTATCCTTGAGTTATTAAAACATATTTTTGTGATTTAATCGTGAAAAGATTTTTCTAGTAGTTTTGTTTGTTTTTTAAGTTCTTGAAGTTTCTCTTTGTTGGTAATAAAGTGTTCTAACGCTAAAATGCCTACTAGCCCAGGAAGTGCCGCTACAAAAGCAGAAATCAAAGCAAAAAAGAATGTATCTTCATAAAAAGTAAGAAAAGTGGTGATAGCACCAAGAAATACAGATGCCCAAGAAACACCCAAAAGGAAGTTCACTATAAAATGTAAAGGTTTATCTTTTAGTCTCATAGTGAATTGATACTTAGTGACCTTCGTCTACTGCTACAGCACCAGCGAGGTATACATACGTCAATATCATAAATACAAAAGTCTGTAAGAATGCCATAAATGTAAGAAGTACCATCGGCATCATAGGCATAAACCATGGAGCAAGCATCAAGATAACCCACAAGAACAAGTCATCACCCTTGATGTTACCAAAAAGTCTAAATGAAAGAGAAACGATACGAGAAAGGTGAGATACAAACTCGATAGGGTACATCAATAATGACATTGCAAATTTCGCTGCAGGATGCATGTCACCAAGGTGAACAAAGTTTTTTACATACGGTAAAGCACCTTGTGCTTTCACACCTTCATAGTTGTAGTAAAAAAACACAACGACAGCAAGTACAAGTGTCACGTTGATGTTTGATGTCGGAGACTCAAAACCAGGGATAATCCCTATAAGGTTGTTGATAAGTACAAAAAGCCCTATGGTCGCTACAAGTGGCAAGTATCTACGTGCCTTCTCTTCACCTATAACGTCTTTACCCATAGCAATCACGCCACCAAGAAAAGCTTCCATAACATTTTGTGTACCATTTGGCACTGCTCTAAGATTAGCCATAGCCATCCTTGCTAGCAATATAATAATCGCTGCGACTAAAATCAAATGTACTACAAATAGCATTTGTCCGTGTCCAACAATCGCACCTATGTAAGTAAATATACCTTCCATAAAACCATCCTCATCTATAAAATATAGTGAGGATTATACCCTTTTACACCTTTATTTTCACTAGAATTAAACTATCTTTTCTTGTCCTAGACGATATAATGCAAAATCATATTTAATGGGGTCCTCTTTATCGAACTGACGAAGTCTATTTGTTATTTCTATGGCTGCTTTCATGTCATAGGTTTTTCGTTTGAGCAATCCTAAACGTTCTGAGACTTTAAATGTATGCGTATCTAAAGGAAGCAGTAAGTCTTTTTTATCTATCTTTGACCATAAACCTAAATCAAGATTGTCTTTACGTACCATCCAACGTAAGTACATCATGTATCTTTTGTATGTTCCAATTCCACTTGCTTTTTTAGGAACAGAGCCTAACAAAAAACTATACCCTTTACTTTCATGTGTATGCATACTTTTCAGTACATCTATAAAGTTCCACAAGCCTTCTAAAATATTTTTTTCTTTTCTGTAACCCTCATAAAAGATGTTTTCTATGCTGTCTACTTCTTTCAAACGTTTCAACGCTACAAAAAGAGTAGTCACATCTTCTGCATTTTGAAAACGATAATAGTGTGAAGAAAGTGCTTTTTTTATGTTGGCATCACTGGCTTCAAGCAAAGAAAAATCTAAACTATCTAAAAACTTCACAATGAGTCTAGCATTACCATATGCAAATAAAGCACAGACTAGTGCTATAGTTTCATCATTATATTTACTAGCAATCATAAGGGGGTCTGGTTTCTCAGTAGAGATTTCTAAACTATTGTTTCGAGCTATCACTTCTTTGTCCAAGAGGATTTTTATCTCTTTTAAATTCAATAATAATCCTCCTAGGATCGATACAATCGACCATTGGTATTAAAATGTAAAGTCCTCACCCAAGTAGTATTTACGAACATTTTTATCGTTGGCTATCTCATCAGATGTTCCAGAAGCTAGCATCTCACCTGAGCGCATGACATATGCTCTATCACAAATACCAAGTGTTTCACGTACATTATGGTCTGTGATGAGTATGCCCATGTCTAATTCCACAAGTTGCTTGATAATGTTTTGTATGTCCAGCACAGCGATGGGGTCAACCCCTGCAAAAGGCTCATCTAGTAGTAAAAACTTAGGCTCTCCAACTAAGGCTCTAGCTATCTCAACACGTCTACGCTCTCCACCACTTAAACGAATACCTAAACGGCTTCGTATAGGTTCTATATTGAAGATTTCTAAGAGTTTTTCTATACGTGGTACAATCACATTTTGGGGTATATTTAATGCTTCTGCTGCAATAATCAAGTTTTCTTCAGCAGTTAGATCTTTAAATATACTAGATTCCTGTGGTAAGTACCCTATGCCTAGTTTGGCTCTTGCACTCAGTGCTAACTTCGTGACATCATCTCCATCTAAAAAGACTTGTCCTTCTGTGGCATCGGTAAGACCACATACCATGTAAAATGATGTAGTTTTTCCTGCACCATTTGGACCTAAAAGCCCTACTATCTCTTTTGATTTTACAGACAAAGAGATATCATGGACTATCTGTGTTTTTTTGATGGTCTTCGCAAGGTTTACGGCTTCGAGTGTGTGCATTTACGTGTTTATCCTATAAGTTCTAGCATTTTCAAATACTTCTATGTCTATCGTACTGACATTATATCCAACGTGCACTAAAAAGGCTTTAAGCTCATCTGAACCCCACTCGACCATATGCCAACCAGATTTCTCAAACTCTTCAAAAAGTCCCATTTGCATAAATTCTTCATGCTCTAACCTATACAAATCATAATGATAAAGGCTTTCTACGTCTGCTCCCACATAGCACTGCTGCAAAGAAAAAGTAGGAGAAGTTACTTCACTTTTTATGCCCTTAGCTTTGGCTATAGCCTGTGTAAGCGTAGTTTTTCCTGCTGCTAAGTCTCCACGTAAAAAAACTATGGCATTTTTTTCTAAAGTTTGCTGAAGATAATCAACCACTTTATGTAATTCTTCTAAAGAAGCAACAATCTCCATATCTCTTACGCCAACTTCTGAGATACATCAGCCATGAAATTTAAATGCTCTCTGGTTTTTCCAGAGTCAAGCTGTGCACTTACCATCTCTATGGCTTCTTTTAGGTCTCGTACCCTAGCATCTACAAACAAAGCAAAAGCAGCATTGAGCACCACTATGTCTCTTTTAGCTCCACGTTCCTCACCTGTGTATATGTCTCTTGTTATTTGTGCGTTAAGGAGTGCATCACCGCCAAGTATTGCTTCTTTAGAAGAAAGTTTAAATCCAAAAGTCTCAGGGTTTATCTCACCCTCAGATATACGTCCTTGTTCAACGTATGCAAATGCTGTGTTGCT
>DQVJ01000176.1 GCA_015661795.1 Sulfurovum sp. | reverse complement strand
TAGAACCCTCTAGCTTGTTTTAATAGTCTTTTATGTCGTCTAGTTCTTACGACACCCGTTTTTACTCTCATGGTTATCCTTTACCTTATACTTGTGCTATAACTCTCAACAAATAAATATGACTAGTCATATTTTTCGACTGCTGAAGTCATGCTATAGTAGGTGTCAAACATTCTCTCTGTTTGAGCTTGCCCCTAATCGGGGGATTATTGCTTTATAAAATGAAACTAGTTTACTAGTTAATCATCTCTTTAATGTTTTTTGCATCAACTGGGTCAACGTGTTTAGGACTTCTCATGCTTCTGTGATGTTTACCATCAACTTTAGTAAGGATGTGAGATCTGTACGCAGTTCCTCTTTTGATTTTGCCGCTTTTTTTTACTTTAAAACGCTTAACAGCACCTTTAACACTTTTCATCTTTGGCATATGCTTCTCCCTGATAGAATTTTTTCAAATTAATAAAACAACTCAAAATACGGCTATCCGTGTGAACCCTCTGTTGAAGAGAAGTTAGCGTTGGCGTAGGTTTTGAGCTTTGCTTAAAAGCTGTTCTATTAAATTAAAAATGGGACGGTATTATACCCAAATTATCTGAAGTATGTATAAAACGTTTTCCTACCATTTCTCTAACCCCATTTATGATAAAATCTATCAACTAAAAAACAGGGCTTTTCCAGTGGATAAAATCACCGAAATACTTTCTCAAAAAAAGAAACTTTTGACAGAAATTTATTTTGACTTACAGCTTTACTTTGAAGAAAAATATGGTCAGGATTCCCTCGTTTTAATGGAAATAGGCACCTTCTTTGAAGTCTATGAAGTCAACAATGATGAGATGAAAGTAGGAAAAGCAAAAGAGATTGCCGAACTGTTAAATATCCAGCTGACACGTAAAAGTAAAGCGATACTCGAAAACTCTGTCTCTAACCCTTTGTTAGCAGGAGTCCCTGCGGTGTCTCTTGATCGTTATCTCTCTCGACTCATAGACAGTAAAAAATATACTATTATTGTAGTCAAACAAAAGGGTGAGATGCCAAACATAAAACGGTATGTTTCCAATATTATCTCTCCAGGTACAAACTTTGAGTATCTAAATGAACCCACAGAAAACAATATCGTATCTTTGCTCATAGATGAAAATACGGGTATATATTCGGTTGGGTATGCTGCGATTGATGTAAGTACAGGAAAAAGTATTTGTAATGAGATACACTCGACCAGAGATGACAAGACATATGCACTGGATGAAGCATTCAATTTGCTTCAGACGTATAGTACCTCAGAAGTGATTATCACACTTGACAGTAAAGAGATAGATATTGAATGGCTCATACATTATTTAGAACTTGAATCATTACACTATTCTCTCAATACGAAAAGATTTAAAATATCTTTTCAAAACGAACTTTTTGTACGCATTTTTTCTATCAACTCATTTCTATCAGCTATCGAGTTTTTAGATCTAGAACGTCATCCTTATACCACAGAGTCTTTGGCAGTATTGATAGACTTTATTATTGAGCATGATGAAAGCATCATAGAAAAAATGAATAAACCACATTTTCTTGGGAATAACCGTTTTATGTATATTGGAAATAATGCTATGGAACAACTCTCTGTAATCTCTAGAGATGCTGCGGACATTACGCTTCTAGACCTTATTGATAAAACTTCTACAGCTTTTGGAAAACGTCTACTTAAAGAACGTTTGCTAAATCCTATTTGTGATAAGTCTTTGCTTGAAAAGCGTTATGATCTTACAGAGCTTTTGTTACCAAATATCAACCGCTTTGAAACACATTTAAAACAAATTTATGACTTGGAGCGTATCACAAGACGTATCAAGTTACGTAAACTTCATCCAGTGGAACTGACTTACATTTCTATGTCTCTTGAAGCGATTTTAAAACTTTTGACAGATGCACGTGAGAATAGTTTAAACATAGAGGATAATCTTTATGAAGAAACAGTTGAAATGCTTAAAGTGCTTGGGGATACTTTTGAATTGGATATATGTGCAAGGTTTCGGATTGAACAAATCAATGACAATCTTTTTAAAGAAGGGGTATACCCTGCGCTTGATAAAATTGTCACTTTGCAAAAAAATGAAGTTAACAAAATGCATGATGTTGCTTCTCATGTAGAGTCACTTTTTGAACAAGACAAACTTTTTACAGGAAGTACAAAGTATGCAACTGTGGGATATTTAGAGAGTGAGGGATATTATCTTAATCTTACTAAAAACCGTTTTTCTTTTATAGAAAAGTCACTCAAAGATTCTTTTGTCACTATTGATGATACGCATTATTTTTTTAAAGACTTTCATTACAAATATCTCAAGAATGCAGTGAAGGTGCAAGCCCCACTTTTTGAGGAAATTACACGAAACTATGAAACATCACAGGTCAAGCTTGTCTCACTTGTAAGACAGAGATATGTAGAGAGTCTTGATTTGCTTGAAAACAGGTTTTCTCTTTTGTTGGAAAAACTTATTATATTTATAGCAAATATAGATGTGGCTATTTCAAATGCTAAATGTTCCAAATCAATGAATCTTTCCCGTCCGGTGATAGAAGAAGGTTCTTTTTATGAAGCCATAGGTTTGCGACATCCTATTATTGAATCCAATGATGAACGAGGGATTTATATTCCCAATGATGTTTTTTTGGGCATGAACAACGACACTCCCCATAATCATATTACGCTTAATGCAAGTAATGGCGAAGATATTTTTGGCATTCTTCTCTATGGAATCAACTCTTCAGGCAAATCTTCACTCATGAAAAGTATAGGTCTTTCTGTTATATTGGCACAAGCAGGTTTTTTTGTCCCTGCAGTTGAACTTCGTTTTGGGCTTTATGATAAACTTTTTACGCGTATTATTTCACAAGACAATCTGTATAAAGGACTTTCAACTTTCGCCGTTGAGATGATGGAGCTTAAAAATATTTTTAATCGTGCAAATAAACATTCTTTAGTGCTAGGAGATGAGATAAGCCAAGGAACAGAAACTGAGTCTGCACTTGCAATCGTATCCGCATCCATATTAAAATTACTTTCGCTAAAATCTACTTTTATTTTTGCGACACATCTTCATCAGTTAGGAAACATCCCTCAGTTACAAAATGTCAAAAATCTTATTTTTTTACATTTGGGCATTAAGTATGATGAACATAATGATACGCTTATGTATAACCGTGTATTACAGCTGGGTATGGGTGACAGTTTGTATGGACTGGAGTTTGCTAAATCTTTGCATATGGATAAAGATTTTTT
>DQVJ01000152.1 GCA_015661795.1 Sulfurovum sp. | reverse complement strand
CCATACCTACAGCTTCTGACCCTATCTGTCTATTTTGGTTGGTTTCATCATATACATCGAAGTCAAGGATAGTGATATCAGTTACGCCAGAACGGTATAAACAGTCTAAAGCATAAGAACCTACACCACCTACACCGAGTATCAAAATTTTTGAAGCTTGTATTTTAGAAAAATTTTCTTCTCCAAATAACATTTTACATCGTTCAAACCTCATGATAACCACTCGCCTATTTTTTCTATGTCCTCGTGTGATGTCATATCCAATTGTATTGGTGTAATGGACACATATCCATCACCTATGGCTTCAAAGTCTGTTGTATGTCCTTTGCTCTCAATCCATTCAAGTTTTGGTAAACCTATCCAATAATATTCTTTGCCTCTAGGATTGAAGTGTACTTCAGCATGAAAACCATATTTTTTATTTCCAGCACGGGTAACTTTAAATCCTTTACATTCATTTGAAGGTATAGGAGGGATATTTACATTGAGAAATTTACGTTCAGGTAGAGGGAAGTTGCCATTAAATATTTTATCTACCAGTAGGGCTATACTTTCTTTTGCCAAGTCATATCCATATTTCTCTATACTCTCTCCACTACGATTATATACTTGTGAAATGGCAATCGCAGGGATACCCTGAAGTACAGCCTCCATAGCAGCTGAGGCAGTTCCAGAGTAGGTGATATCTTCACCCATATTTGCGCCTATATTGATACCTGAAATCACAATATCAGGTTTATTTTCATTTTCGAAAAGTTTGTTTAGTGAGAGAAAAATACAGTCTGTAGGGGTTCCATCATCAAGTTTATAAAAGTCTTCTTTAAGTTCTACAAAGTGTAGCGGTCTTGTGAGTGTAAGAGAATGACCACAAGCAGATTTCTCTGTTGTTGGTGCAACGATAGTCACACGTCCAAAAGGCTGAAGTGCTTCAGCCAGTGCTAAAAGTCCTTTAGATTCAAATCCATCGTCATTTGTAATTAATATATGTTTCATCATAATATCTTTTTTTCTTAGATTTATATATTTGTTATGCATGCATGTTTATCAATATAGAATTGAAGGTCAATGAGATAAGACAAACCTAAAAAGCTATATCATCTACGTGGATAACATATGTAATAGTTAAGTGTTATTATAACCTTTTTGCTATAATAATCTTTATATTAAAGTATCAAAGGAATAGATGTGCAAAAAGAGCCGATGTTAAGAGTAACATATGTGAAACTCTCAGAAGAGTTAGAGCAGTTAAAAACACATGAACGTGGAAATATCGCAGCAATTATAGATGAAGCAAGAGCACAGGGTGACTTGAAAGAAAATGCTGAATATCATTCAGCAAAAGATGAACAGGGTCTTATGGAAGCACGTATAGCAGAACTTACCGATTTAGTGGGACGAGCACAGGTGATTGATCCTTCTACACTTGCACATACACGTATTAGCTTTGGTTCAACCGTACAGATGACAGATCAAGATACAGAAGAAGAAGTGACTTATACAGTTGTAGGGGGAACAGAATCTAATCCTAGTAAAGGGTTTATCTCTATTCAGTCGCCAATGGCTAAAGCACTTTTAGGAAAAGAAGAGGGGGATGAAGTTGTATTGGTTCTTCCCTCAGGTAAAAAAACATATGATATAGAAACAGTATCATATGTTGAAATAAACATTGATTAAAGAGGATTTGATGATAAAAGTAGGTATTGTAGGTGCCAGTGGCTATACAGGCTTAGAGCTTATTAAAATGTTAGTCATGCATAATGGCTTTGAACTGACTTATTTAGCCACTACACAAGGTGATATTACAGCTGAATCTCTACATCCTTCACTTGTAGATGTTTTGAGTCTCCCTGTTGAAAAAGCAGATGTTGATGTCGTTACAAAACGTTGTGAACTTGTATTTTTAGCACTTCCTCATAAGGCATCTATGGGTTTTGCAAAAAAATTATTAGACAAGGGTATAAAGGTTGTAGACCTCTCAGCAGATTATCGTTTAGAATTAGAAAGATATGAAGAACATTATTGTCCACATGAAGATAAAGAACATTTAGATACTTCTGTATATGCACTTATAGAATATTATCGCGAAGCACTCAAAAAAACCAACTTAGCAGCAGGACCGGGGTGTTATCCCACTGCCACACTATTGGGTATTTTACCTTTTATACCTTACCTTAATACGGATAGTCCACTCTTTATAGATGCAAAGTCAGGAGTAAGCGGAGCAGGTAAAAAACTGAATGAAATGAATACTTTTGTGAATGTGAATGAGAATATTTTTGCATATAATCCACTGAAACATCGTCATGCACCTGAAATCGCAGAGAAAATAGAGAAAGTGCATGGGGTGAAAATGCATGTAAACTTTGTTCCTCATCTTATACCAGCTACACGTGGGGAATTGGTATCTGTGTATGGGGTATTGAAAAAAGATATAGATCCATTAGAAGTACTTAAAGAACAGTATAAAAATGATCCATTTATACGTATACGTGAAACACCTCCAGACATAAAAAGTACAGCGGGAACTCACTTTTGTGATATATTTGCTGCAAAAAATGGTAATGCGTTGTTTGTGAGTTCTGCTATAGATAACTTACTGCGAGGTGCCTCGTCACAAGCATTGGCAGCAGCTAATCTTATGTGTGGATATCATGAGGGTATGGGACTGCCAATCATTCCTTATATGCCATAAATGTGTTATGTGCAGGGGATATTTATATCTCTTGTATCTTAGAATATATTAATGTATAATTCAGTATATCAAAATAAGGAGATATCATGAAAAAAGTAACGATAGTATCATTTATAGCAGTCGCTGTGCTACTTACAGGATGTATAGAAGACACAGTCAAAGAACAGGTATTTGATGAGGAATATGCAGCAGAAAGAAAAGCAGTTATGGATAAAGCAGCAAAGGCAGCAGTAGCAGCGAATGTAGCAAGACTCAACAAAGCTGAATCTAGCAAATAGAATAAACAAAATGGGTATCATAGCTTTATTTAGAGAGGATTACATTGGGTGAGATAAAAGAATCTGCATTATTCATAGCAGATTCTCATTACCCTCATCATGGTGATGCCTTTCTTGAGATACTTAAAAAACTCGAAAGTAAAGAGATAGAAGTCTCACAACTCTTTTTAATGGGTGATAACTTTGATTTACTTTTTGGGCATAATACATATATACAAAGCTTTTCACAAGAAGCCATAACACTACTTCAAAGATTATCACATACTTTAGAGATACATTATTTTGAAGGCAACCACGATTTCTGTTTAGAAGATATATTTCCCAATATGCATGTTTATAGTAGAAAGGAACAACCCAAAATATTTATGCTTGGAGAGAAGAAGGTAGCCATATCTCACGGTGATAAGTATGCTACAGGCATTGGCTATGATCTTTATTGTAAAATATTACGAAACAAAACCACACTTAGACTACTGAAACCCTTTGAAAAAATGATCATCAATCATCGTTTACAAAAACTCTCAGAAAAAGATATCTGCCATGCTTTTTATGGTTTTGAGAAACGTGTAAAATCTATACTTGAACACTATAAAGAAGTAGAACTTGTGATAGAAGGACATTTCCATCAGGCTAGAATATTAGGTAAGTATATTTCATTACCTTCTCAAGCATGTCAAGGGATGATTGCTGTTGTTGAAAAAGGTGAAGTGGTGTTTAAAAACCTCTAATGGTCTACGCTACTTTATTTGTTGTCTCTTTTTTAGCTGCAACCTTATTGCCACTGGGTTCGGAAGCTTTATTACTCTATAACATTTCTCAAAAGTATACACTTTTACTTTTATGGCTCTTTGCTACTGCGGGTAATACTTTAGGTTCAATGTTTAACTATTGGTTAGGATTGAAGGGTGAAACCTATTTAGAAGACAAAGGATATGTGTCAATAAAAAAGATACAGAAGGCTAGAGTATTTTTTGCTAAGTATGGAGGCTGGACACTACTTTTATCATGGGTTCCCATTATAGGAGACCCACTGACATTTTTAGGTGGGGTACTACGTTATAATTTTAAATACTTTGTATTTATCGTTGTTGTAGCTAAAGGTTTACGTTATGCTATAGTCATCTTTTTTGCAAGTAGTTTATCTGTATAAAAACTTCCAAAAGGTATGAGTGATAATATAGAGTAAAGTGCAGTTTCTTTCATAGTAAATCCAGATTCTTTTTTAGCTTCTATGATTTGGTAAATAAATGCAAATACCAGTAAACCATGTAACATGCCTACTACTTTAGTAGCCATAGGGATACCAAAACTATATTTCATAGGCATAGCTATGAAAAGTAAAATAAGAAAAGAGATACCTTCTATTTTGTTAATAAGACGAAATTTTTTCAATTCAGACATCATGTCTCCTAAATTTAATTTTCGAGAGTATATCTAAAGATGTTTAACAATCCATCTATTTAGGTTATAATCACATATTACTAAAAAAAGGGGTACTTATGGCCAATGAAAATAAATCAGTAGAGCATATACCAGAGTATGATTTTGATATTATTGAAACGATTAAAGAAGGGTTCCGTCGCATTGAAGGGGTGAAAGGAACATTCCTTGCAGCATTTGGGGTCTATGTACTTATAGCCATTATAATACATATTGTGCTAAGTATTTTCTTCCCGTCTCCACCACCACCTGCTGAACCAAATTACTTAAATCAGCAAATCGTTACCATCTTGAGTTATCCTGTACTCATGCCCTTGATTGTTGGCATTATTATGCTTGCGATTAACTATTCGCGTGGAGAAAGTTTAGAGTTCAAATCTATTTTTGATTATTATCATTTGGTAGGGAAGTTAGCATTGGCAGGACTATTGATGTATATGTTAACATTTATAGGTGTGCTACTTCTATTACTGCCTGGTATTTACCTGAGCGTTGCGTATATTTTCACTTTACCACTCATAGCGGATAAAGGTATGGATGTATGGGAGGCAATGGAGTATTCCAGAAAAACAGTGACTAAAAAATGGTTTAAAGTGTTTGGACTTCTATTTTTATTAGGACTTATTTTTGGTCTAGGGGCACTTGCATTTGGTATAGGACTTATCTGGGCGGTACCATTGATGTTTGTAACGTTATATGGATTACTTTATCCGTTGATGTTTGATGGGGTTGATGCATTGTAATTTTCATATGTAGCCTACAGGGCTACACTTTATCTTGAACATTTCTGTTATGAAGTTATAAATGACAGACTAGAGTTGTTTCTTTACGCTTTTTACCCTATCAATTCCGCACACAAATCAAATCTATTATGTGTCATTAAATGTACTTTTCCATGTTCTGTCATTACATCATCAAATATCTTTTTTGAGAGTTTGTAGCCTACATCACGTTCTTTTTCGACCCCATCCATAGCCGCAAGGTTCATGGCATCTATGATACTTTTTGGTACAGAGATTCCTGGTACTTTGTCATCTATAAAGTTGGCTGTTCTGGCACTTACTATGGGGAACTGTCCAAGAACAAGCTGTGCATCTTTAGCTGTATCACGAACGCTCAGTTTTTTAGCTTCTTCAAAAATAGTTAAGAGTTCTCTGGCATTTTCTATGTCATATACAGGCTGCGTTATGATGGCGCGGGCACCATAGTTGAGTTTCTTCACCATACGTTTTTTAAGTGAGTTCATATCTTTTGCATGCGAGTTACTCACAGCAAAAGGGTAAATGGGCTTTGGTACAGGTTTCAGCGGCTTGTTAGAGTAGTCTACTCCATTGTTAAGACGATAGATAATACTTAGAAGTAGGGTTGAATCACGTTCCACAACACCTTTTACCTCTGGTTGGTCAGAAAACTTCGCAGGATCACCTGTAAGTGCCAATATACATCGTAAATCAAAATCATTGGCACCAAGAAGGGTAGATTGAAGAGATAGCTTGTTCTTGTCTCTCATACTCATCGTGGCAATGACTGGCTTTCCAAATTCCTGCTGTACTTTTATAGCTGAAAGTACACCAGACATTTTAAGTTTTGCCAAAGGGTTGTCTGTACATGAAAAACCTGATACTTTCTCATGTAAGTTATGTTTCCGTATCTCAGTGATGAGTCCATCTATAGATGCACCATGAGGAGGGTTGATTTCTACCGTGATAAACTTTTCTGTTTCATTACATAAAAAATCACAAAATTCTTTAAACATATATACTCTTTCTATTATTAAATACTACAAGGATGAGTTTTTTATCTACGTATTTGTGATGATACTTCATTACAAATAGTGGGAATATATTTTCACTAGAAAGCCCATACAACAAGTAGCTTGAAACATTTAATAGTTTAAATGTTTTTTAGTGTTATAATTCTATCTAAAAAATACATAGAGGTACGATACATGGCTAAATTGGCAGTGTTTGATTTTGATTCCACACTTATGGATGGGGAGACCATCGATTTTTTTGCAGAAGTTCTAGGGTTTAAAGAAAAGGTAGTTGCTATTACAGAGCGTGCAATGGCAGGTGAGTTGGATTTTTATGCTTCATTGTTAGAAAGAGTAGCTCTGCTTAAGGGACTTTCTCAATCAAAAGTAGATGAAATTTGTGCTGATTTACCCATGATGCCAGGAGCAGCTGAAGTTGTGAAGGGTTTGAAAGAGAAAGGTTACACGGTGATATGTTTTTCTGGAGGGTTTAGAAACGCAACAAAACCAGCATGTGAAAATTTAGGGATTGATGCAGACTTCTCAAACTTTTTACACCACGAAGATGGGATACTTACAGGACAGGTAGGTGGTGAGATGATGTATGGAAACGCCAAAGGTGATATGATAGTACGTTTACAGGCCTTATTGGGTATTTCACGTGAAAACACTATGGTTGTAGGGGATGGAGCAAATGATTTAAGTATGTTTGCACATGCTGATACACGTATAGCATTTTGTGCGAAGCCTATACTGAGAGAGGCTGCTACACATTGTGTGGATATAAAAGACTTAAGAGAAATACTAAAGATAGTGTAAAGAATTTAAATCTTTTTTGGGATTATTCCCAACCTATTTTACTTTTAAGATTTTTTAAATCTTTAGAGTTTTTATCTTCATTCAATGCTTGCATAAATGCTTTAGAGTAGTAAATACCTTTTTCTTTAAATAAATGGGATATTTCAGGAGTGTACACTTTGTCACTTGATTCTGAAAAGAGTTCTACCCAGCGTGTAAAGTCTTTTTCTTCCAAACCGATAATTGTAAAATGAGGTCCAAAAGGATCACCTTTATACTGTTCTTCCCCCAAAAATTGACTAGCCCAAAAATCGACTAAAAGATCTATATGTTCTGTCCATTCTTCATTGCCTGTATCACTACCAAGTTCAAGTTCAAAAAATGTACCTATTTCATCATCAAGTAGAGCTTTTTCATAAAATAAACGCATCAAGATTTCAAGATTTTCTCTAGTGATTGTATTTTCAAGTTCCAATATTTCATCCTTTTTTTCATTTTACTTTGTCAAATAGTATTTTTTAGATGAAATTATAGCAGGATTTATACAAAAGAGATTCTACGATATAATCCTTCATTGATAATATAGAAAATATAAGGAAACGTCATTGAAACCTCATTGTACTATAAAAGGTATATTCCAACAACTACTCACCTACAGAAAAGAAGTAATATTAGGAAATATTATAGCCATATTGGCAACGCTCCTTGTAGTGCTCATACCACTTTTTATTCCTATACTTGTTGATGAGCTGCTATTGGGTAAAGACCATGGGTTCATATCATGGATAAGTACACATATATTCACGACAGATACCAAAGGGTATGTATTGTTTGTTTTAGTGATTATTATAGTATTACGGGTAGTAAGTACATTTTTGTCGATCTTTCAAACCAAGATATTTGTTTCCATATCAAAAAATATTACATATAAAATGAGGGCTTCACTCATCACTTATTTGAAGCGTGTATCACTGAAAGAATATGAGATGATGCGGGTTGGTGCGGTAACATCAAAACTGGTTACTGATGTAGAGACGATAGACGGATTTGTAAGCTCTACAATTTCAAAACTTATTGTTGCTGTACTGATGCTGTTGTTTTCTGCTTTTGTACTCTTATGGATACATTGGCAATTAGCGATATTTATACTTATTACCAATCCTATAGTAGTACTTTTTACAGTAAAGCTTGCTAGGAATATCGGAGAGTTAAAGAAAGAGGAGAATAAAGCCGTCGAACTTTTTCAGTCTAGTCTTACAGAAACCTTAGAGCTTTTTCACCAAATACGTGCAGCAAATAAAGAGGAGTATTTTTTTGAACAGAGTAGAAAAAAGGCAGAAGAGTTACGTACACATGCAGTAAATTACGGCTATAAAAGTGACCGTGCCTTGAAATACTCTTATCTGGTCTTTTTAGCAGGGTATGAGATATTTAGGGCTGTGAGCATTTTAGCTGTAGCCTACTCAGATCTTTCTGTAGGATTAATGCTTGCAGTATTTTCTTACCTTTGGGTCATGGTAACACCTATACAGGATATTATCAATTTTCAATATGTACTCTCTACTGCAAAAGCGGCATGTAAACGTATAGAAAGTATTTATAATCTAGAACAAGAACCTCAAGTGCATGAAAAAGTAAACCCATTTACTAGCCGACATGCCATAGAGATAGAAATTAAAAATCTTAGTTTCTCCTATCAAAAGAACAAAAGTATATTAACAAATATTAATATGCAAATACCAGAAGCTTCCAAAGTTGCTATCGTTGGGGCAAGTGGTTCGGGTAAGACTACGCTCTCTAACATTCTAGTAGGCTTTTATCCTGTAGATGTTGGGGAAATATTTTATGCAGGTGTGTCAAACAAAGATTTACAACTTTCTACCATTCGAGAAAATATTCATCTTATCTTGCAACATCCTAAACTTTTTAATGATACAATGTTGTTCAATCTAACGTTAGGCAAAAGTTATAGCGATGAAAAAGTGCAAGAGGCACTACGTATTGCGCAACTTGATGCTGTGATAGCAAATTTAGATCTGGGACTTGAAACGCTTGTGGGAAAAGACGGTATTAAGCTCAGTGGTGGACAGAGGCAAAGGGTTGCCATAGCAAGAATGATACTCTCTAACCCTAAGGTGGTCATTTTTGATGAATCAACTTCTGCTTTGGATGTGCATACGGAGCTCAAGCTTTTTGAAGCACTTAAAGACTTTTTGTATGACAAAACGGTAATAACCATTGCACATAGGCTTAGTACTATCAAAAGTGCTGAGTTTATATATGTGTTAGAAGATGGTCATGTAGTAGATAGTGGTTCTCCCAAGGAGTTACTATCAAAAGATGAGAGTTATTTTAGCTCTATGATATAAAAGGAAACTTTTGGATATTTTTCAAGCAATAATCATAGGGATTATTGAAGGTTTTACAGAATTTTTACCTATCTCTTCTACAGGACATATGATAGTCGCTTCTGAATTTCTTGGTATTTCACAAGATGCACTGACTAAGGCGTATGAAGTTATCATTCAATTTGCAGCTATTCTTGCTGTCATGCTCATCTATAAAGAAAAACTTACTTTTAAAAAAATAGACCTTTGGGGTAAACTGATTGTGGCTTTTTTACCTTTAGCTGTTGTAGGATTTATATTTAAAGATCAAATCAAGTCACTTTTTAACGTCGAGACAGTTGCATGGATGTTTATCATCGGTGGGATTGTATTTTTGGTAGTAGAATACTTTTATAAAGAAAAGGAACATCATATCTCAGAAGTTGAAAAGGTAAGTTATATACAGGCTTTATGGGTGGGAGTGGCACAAATCTTTTCTCTTGTACCTGGAACAAGTAGGGCAGGGGCTACTATCATCGGTGGATTACTTACAGGACTAGATAGAAAGACGTCTATGGAATTTTCATTTTTACTTGCTATTCCTGTAATGACTGCAGTGAGCGTATATGATTTGTTGAAGCATTATCAAGAATTTTCTGATGCAAACTGGATGGCATTTACAGTTGGTTTTGTGACAGCATTTATTGTGGCATATGTGACTATAAAACTTTTTTTAGTATTTATTCAACGCTTTACCTTTGTGGCATTTGGCATATACCGTATTGTTTTTGGAGTTATTTTATTGATGTTGATTTAGTGTAAATAGCTTTCATGCATATTGTTGAATTTATAGAGTCTCATACATGAGTTTTTAGTAAGTTCAAAATTAGTTTGGACACATGATTTAAGGATAACTATGAAATTTTCTGAGTTTAATTTCCACAAAGATATTGACAAGGGTGTGAGAATAGCAGGCTTCAAAGAACCAAGCCCCATACAAGAAGAAGCAATACCTATCATTGCTGCAGGTTCTGACTTGGTAGGGCAAGCACATACGGGTACAGGAAAAACAGCAGCATTTGGTTTACCGATGATGGATAGACTTGCTAAAGGTGAGATAGAAAGAGCATTGGTAATCACACCAACAAGAGAGCTAGCTACACAGGTTGCAGATGAGCTGTATCATTTAGGAAGATTTGCAGGTATACGGACGCTGACTGTATATGGTGGTGTAGGATATGGACGTCAGATAGCACTTATCCACAAGGGTGTTCAGATAGTAGTAGCTACACCTGGCAGACTGAAAGACCTTTACAAAAAAGGTAAAATTGATGTTTTTAATCCTGAGATAGTTGTGCTTGATGAGGCTGATGAAATGCTGGATATGGGTTTTTTAGATGAAATAAAAGAGATTTTTGAATACATCCCTCAAAATAGACAAACTTTACTCTTTTCAGCAACAATGCCAGAACCTATCAAAGATTTGGCAAATAATATTTTATATCAACCAGAATTTTTATCTGTCGTTGGTGATTCAGAGACGACTAATAATATCATAGATCAACGTTACTATATGATTAATGAAAATCAAAGGGATGAAGCTATTGTAAAACTCTTAGAAACTGAAGAGACTAATAAATGTATTATATTTTGTCGTATGAAACGAGAAGTTGATAGATTGACAGAACATTTACAGGCATTAGGGTTTAATGCAGCTGGTCTGCATGGTGACCTTGAACAAAGAGATAGAGAAAT
>DQVJ01000035.1 GCA_015661795.1 Sulfurovum sp. | reverse complement strand
TGCCATGAAGCATGTGTTGCGTAAGAAATGTAGTTAGATTTCATTACAAATGGATCTCTTAGGAATCTTCCTGGAGGCATTTCAGAATCTATCGGAGGTAGTGGTGCTGCATATGGGTCATAAGGTCTTAACGCTATGTCATCTGCTGGAAGCATCACTGACTCTCTGTTGTGAGAAACGAAAAAACCATCACATACAGTTACCATAGGCACATGTACATCTGGCATTTCTGCTACTGTAAATGCTGCGATTGTCATGTCGAAAAGTTCTTGAACATTTTCTGCATACCAAATCATACAACCAGTCTCAAGCATAAAAGTCACTTCCAAGTTATCTGGTTGGATTGTTAGAGGAGAGTTAATTCCTCTTGCCATCAAGATAAGTTGTGCAGGTATTCTTGTACCTGACCACATTGGAAAGTTTTCCATTGCTCTTAGTGTTCCTGGTCCTGAAGTTGTTGTTACTGTTCTAGCACCTGCCATTGCACAACCTGCAACCTCAGACATAACACCAAACTCATTTTCACCTCTAAAGTAATGCCCCACATAACCTTCAGCCCATAACTCACCAATAAGGTGTGCCGCTTCTGATTGTGGAGTAATAGGGTAAGATACTGAAGCATCTACCGTACATCTTTTTATCGCTTCTTTAACCACTTCTGAACCAGTCATAAAGTGTTTTTCTCTCGGAGCTTCAAAGAGTAGGTAATCAGTCGAAACCAACGTTTGACCTGACCAGTTCTTTTCGTCCGTATTTGTATTTTTAATAGTCATAATAATCTCCTATTTTCCAAGTTCTTTTTTGACTTCTTTAGCGACATCAATAAACTTCTTTAAATCTTCAGCATGCTGATCTCTAATGGTAGCCATTGCATCCTCATGTCCAGAAAGTGAACATAAACCAACTGTATAACAGTCTGTTTCAGATCTTATCATTTTCAATGCAACATTTGCATAATGACAATGTACACCAACAAAAATACATGCTTTAATATTATTGTGCCAAATTGTCAAGTTTGGGTGATTTGGATTGATTTCAATTTCTGCATCAATCTTAGGATATTTTGGTCTATAATCATACATAGGTATCATTTTAGAATTCAAAACTTCCGCCATTTCTTTGATAAGTGTTGCTTTTTTCTTCGCTTCCTCACTCCAAGCATATAGTACTTGTGGACCTGGGAAGATTGTTGCATTTTCGCTTGTTAGCATAACTTTAGCAATTTCTCTCATTGCTACTTCTTCATCAACGATATCCTCCAATAATAGTGCTTTTCCTTCTGGTGGTGTGATGATATCATCATACACTGCCACTGGATATGGTGAATAAAGTGCTGGACCTAAATTAGCCATGTTTTCTCCTAATTATTTCTTTATATAATTGTCATGACTGCATGCATAAGATTTAGCCTCAAAATAAAAATAAATGAGGGGAAATCTTATGCACGTAGTAGACAGCTGTTAACTCTTTTTTTTTTAAAAGAATGATCAAAATTTTTACTTGGGGAAACCCCAAGAGTAAGCGTTTACTATTCTGTAGTAACCATTGCCATTTCTATACAATCTCTGTTGAGAAGGTCAGAACATACGTATACACAAATTGCACACCCTTTACATCTGTCTTCATCAACCCATGAAGTACCATTTTTGTTTCCATGTTTTGGGTCTTTATCATACATTAAAGTGTTTGCTTCTGGACAGTAGAGCGTACACATATTACAATTGTGTGTTGAACACATTTCTGAATTTACTTTTGCTACATAGTACATGATTTTCCTTTTATTATATTTCTATATTTGTGATAAGATCAGCTTCTTCTAAACTGATTGAGTCTGCCATTTCAAATGTCTTGTTAATAACTTCCATATTTTTAGCAAGTAACTCTTCTTTTTTCTTAAACTTTTTTTCAATTGCTGAATCAAGTGATGCAGTACCACCAGAAGCTACAAATGAATTACCTAAGAACCTTTCTCTTACAGCTGCTTCAATGTTTTCTTCCGTTACAAGTTTTGTTAGTCCAAGAACCATACCCATCATTGCCATGTTTGTTGCAAGTTCTGTACCTGCTATTTTCATAGCAAGTTCTGTTGCATTAAACTGAACCACTTTTGCATTCAGCTTGTTTAATACAGCTGTATCTTCATCTGTAAGCACATCAATATCTGAATTAATGATAATAAGTGAATCTTTTTTAAGACCTGTATAAAAAGGCATTGTATATGATTTACCATGTGTTACAACTTGTGAGTGGAAAATCATTATAATATCAGGGTAAACAACTTCACCCACTTCATAAATCTCCTCAGATGATGCTCTTACATACGCTTCAACTGGTGCCATTCTTTTTTCTGAACCAAAAAATGGTACCAAAGATGCATATTTACCAGCATTATCCATAGCAGCCCCAAGGATGTGGGCAGTGGTAACAACACCCTGTCCACCAAGTCCAGAGACTCTCATGTTATATCTTTTTCTGTTTGCAATTGATCTTGACGTTGCCATTAGCTTACCTCTCTTTTCTTTTTAGACTCAACTACTGCGAATAGTTCTTTTGCTTCAGGAGTCATAAACTCTTCAAATGCAAAACGTCCTTTTTCCATCTCTTTAGCATCTTTAAATACATCTGGTGTAGGAATAGAGTACTCAATGTTACATGATGTATATACATGGATGAAAGTTGGCCCAAGATTTCTAGCTGCGAAGATTGCTCTTCTGATAGCTTTTGCTGATTTGTTGATGTTTGTCGGAGACATTTTAACAACATACACACATCCAGCAGTGATTGCTAGTTGCATTGCAGGCATCTTACCAAAGTTTTTACCTTTTGGAGACATCTTAAGTACAGCACCTTCGATACTCATACCAGACTCTTGTCCACCTGTGTTTCCATATACTTCATTGTCAAGCATGATAGTCGTGAATTTTTCACGTCTAAACCAAGCATGCATAGTCATTGAGAAACCAATGTCCATCATACCACCATCACCAGCGATAGTGATAACATCTTTTTTGATGTCTGGGAATCTTAGTCTAAATGCTCTAGTAATACCAGAAGCCATCGCATTTTGATCACCGTAGTTACCATAAATGAAAGGAACAGCGGCTTGAGAAATAGCAAGCCTACCACAACCAGCAGTTCCGATTGTTACTGTATTTTCAGGGTTTGGAAGTGCTGCAAAGATGATTTTAATATAGTAAGCCATCCAACAACCAGAACACATAGGGTGTTCTTCTACTAACTCTTTAAATGTACCCATATTTTTAACGCCTACTTCAGAGTAGTCTTTCCCAAACGGGCCGTAATCTACTAGCTCAACGTAATCTTTTGGAAGATATCTCTTGAACTTTGACGCGGGAACCATATATCTTAAACTCATAATTTATCCTTTTATGCTTGTAATATTTCTGATTTCATACCAAGAGCATCGTAAATCTCAGTCATAATCAATTCTACAGGTAATGTCATACCACCATATACTCTTGGTCCTTCAAGAACAATACCACCATTTGGTATACATCCTTTAACTTCTTTACACAACCATCCGATGATATTATGCTCAGGAACAATAACCGTTTTTGCATCTTTAAGTGCTTCACGTATCTCATCTGCTGGCCAAGGTCTAATACATTTTACTTTAACAAAACCAACGCTTAAGCCTTCTTCTTCTGCATATCTATTTGCTTCTCTAGCTTGTGCAGCTGCACAACCAGAAGCAACTAACATTACGTCAGAACCCGGGTTAATCACATCAATTGGTCCACCTAAATACTGGTAAACATATTTCATTGCTCTTCTGTTTGAATCCCAAATCTCTTGTTGCCATACTGAGTGAATCAAGTAAGACATAAAGTTAGACTTTTGAACAGGAGCATCTCTTTGAAT
>DQVJ01000076.1 GCA_015661795.1 Sulfurovum sp. | reverse complement strand
GGCTAAACCAAGAGGTTTAGTAAGTACAATCTGTGAGAAACTGTTGAGTTTAACATAAGAGATAGTTTCAATAATTGAGATATTTTTTATAGGTAGTTTACTTAACTTGGGTAGAACAGTATAGATATTCTTAACTTGTTGAATATAGTGTATTTGTTCAAGAAGTCGTTTTCGTAAAATACGATTCTCTTTAGATAGTTTTTCTATAAATTCTTGTTGAAAAAGGTAACTGTGGCTTTTATCTTCTAAATTTTGTGTGAAATTTTTATAATTTTGTTTCATGGGATTAATCATACCCAAGAGTGTATTTGTAATCTTTTCATCATTTCTTGTAAGTAATACTGTTAGGATAAGTAACAGTATCATGATAATAACAAGTCTAGTCTTCATAAGCCATTTGCTGAAGTAAATCTAATTCATCCAGTGCAATACCTGTACCTTTTGCAACAGCAAGAAGAGGATCTTCTGCAATATAAACAGGTAGTTTGACTATATCAGCAAGGTATTTATCTAATCCTCTAATGAGTGCACCTCCACCTGTAAGGACAATACCATTTTCAACAATATCCCCAGCAAGTTCAGGTGGTGTTTGTTCAAGTACACTTTGTAAAGCGTCAGCAATTTCTTCAAGAGAGTCTTTCATAGCAGCTCGAATATGTTCTGATGTGATTTCCATTGAAGTTAAACTTCCTTCAACTTGATCTCTTCCACGTACTGTTGTTGAAAGTTCTTCATCTAATGGAATAGCTGTACCTATTTTTATTTTTAAATCTTCAGCAATGCGGTCACCAATGAGTAAATTAAAATTCTTTTTTATATAATCCACAATAGCTTGGTCAATATTATCACCAGCAATCCTAATAGATTTACTTTGCACCAGCCCACCAAGTGAAGTCACACCAATTTCAGTTGTCCCTCCACCTATATCAACCACTAGGTTACCATTAGGGTCTTTTACGGGAACTCCTGCACCAATGGCTGCAGCCATTGGTTCTTCTATAAGATAGACATATCTCGCACCAGCATTTTCTGCAGAGTCTTTTACTGCACGTCTTTCGACTTGAGTCAAACCATAAGGTACACAAATAATAATACGTGGAGAGAAAAACCCTTTCCTTTTATGTGCTTTTTCAATAAAATAACGAATCATCATTTCTGTAACTTCAAAATCTGCAATGACACCATCTTTCATAGGACGAATTGCCTTAATATTACCAGGTGTTTTTCCCACCATATCTTTAGCTTCTTGACCTACAGCTAAAATACGCTGTTGACCATGTTTATCATATTGGATAGCAACGACAGAAGGTTCATTAATACAAATACCTTGACCCTTGACTAGTACTAGTGTATTTGCTGTACCCAAATCAATGGCTAAATCGTTAGAAAACATCCCTAATAATCTTTTAAACATTCTTTATATCCTTTATTGTTATGCGGTTTTTTTATTTTTAATATACAAAGGTTTTGCTCCTGCAGAGACTACATCATTGGTGATAATAACTTCATACCCAGAGAGTTCAGGAAGTTCATACATAATATCTAACAGTATTTCTTCTAAAATAGAACGTAATCCTCTCGCACCAGTTTTTCTATCTAGTGCCTTTTGGGCAATATTCATTAATGCATCTTCTTCAAAACTCAGTTTTACCTCATCAATTTCAAAGAGTTTTTGATATTGTTTGACAAGGGAGTTTTTGGGTTCAACCAAAATACGAACCATATCCTCCTTTGAAATTTCTCCTAATGTTGCAAGTACATGTAAACGACCAATGAGTTCAGGTATAAGTCCATAGGATACTAAATCATCAGCTTCAACCATATGAAGTAGATTTTCCTCCTCTTTTTTAGAACGTTTTTCCTGACCAAAGCCAAGTGTATTGGCACCTAGTCTCCTTTTCAAAATATCATTAAGCCCATCAAAAGCGCCACCGCAAATAAACAAAATGTTTGCAGTGTCTATTTGTATAAAGTCTTGGTTAGGATGTTTACGTCCACCTTTTGGTGGAATATTGACAACAGAACCTTCAATCAGTTTTAGTAGCGCTTGCTGTACACCTTCACCAGATACATCACGTGTAATTGAACGATTCTCTCCCATTCGGGCGATTTTATCTACTTCATCAATAAATACAATGCCTTGCTCGGCACGTACAGGATCACCATCTGCTGCCATAAGTAACTTAGTAAGGATATTTTCTACATCTTCACCTACATATCCAGCCTCGGTGAGATTTGTTGCATCTGCAATGGCAATAGGAACATTTAAAAATCTTGCAATGGTCTGTGCCAAAAGTGTTTTGCCCGAACCAGTTGGTCCAATAAGCAGAACATTTGATTTCGAAATTTGGGTTGCATCTTCGAGATTATCTTTAAATATACGTTTATAATGATTATACACAGCAACAGAAAGTGTTTTTTTAGCTTTTTCCTGACCAATAACATATTCATCAAGTAAAGCATTTATTTCCTTGGGTGTATATAATGTTTGCGTCTCTTCTAAAGTTGAAATTTCTTCTTGATCTTCATCACCAAATAATATTTTGTATGCTGATATCACACAGTTTGAACAAATATAAGCACTTTCACCTGCTATAAGTGGATTCTCTTCACTCTCTTGTGCTTCACAAAAGCTACATACTTTGGTTGTCATTCTTTATCCTCATTTTTTAGTCTTGTAAATGGTATACCTCTTTTTGAGGTTTTTATAAATTCACAAAGTGCTCTTACTTTATCAGAATTTGTAGTATTTAAAATTTTTTCTGCAACGTCTTGTAAAGGGTTTCCTTGTTCAAAAAGCTCCCTATAGGCAGTTTTCAATACATTGATTTCATCTCTGTCTATTTTTCTTCGTAAACCTGTTAAGTTTAATCCTCGTAACGTGGCTCTGTTTCCTTCAGCTAGACAAAAAGGAGGGATGTCTTGAGCTAAGGCGGATGCACCACCAATCATTGCATATTCACCTATGTGGACAAATTGATGTATAGGAGTAAGTCCACCGATAACAACATGGTTTCCAAGCTCTACGTGCCCAGCAAGTGTTGCTCCATTTGCTAAAATACAGTTATCACTGATGATAACATCATGTCCTAGGTGTACATAACCCATTAAAAGGTTGCCATTTCCTATCTTTGTAACTGAACCTCCACCTTTAGTACCAGGATTGATGAGTGTAAATTCTCTAATCGTGTTATTATTACCAATAATAAGTTCAACATCTTCTCCATCAAACTTTAAATCCTGAGGGATAGTTCCGATGGCTGTATGGGGAAATATATGGTTGTTTTTTCCAATCGTTGTTTTCCCCTCAATTACAGCATGAGAATCAATGGTTGTATTATTGCCTATATTAACTTTAGCACCAATATATGCAAATGGACCTATGGAAACATTGTCTCCAATGATGGCACCATCCTCTACGATGGCAGAAGGGTGAATGAATGACATATATAAACCTACTTGTCCACTATCATTGCTTTGAGTTCAGCTTCTGCTACAACTTTGTCATCAACATAAGCTTTGGCAGCAAGTTGCCAAATTGGACCTTTTTGTTTAAGAACGTTAATTTTGTAAACAAGTTTATCACCAGGTGTGACAGGTACACGAAATTTTGCCTTATCAATACTCATAAAATAAACTACTTTATTTGCTATCTCTTCAGCTGTAGCATTTGCACTCTTAAAGGCAAGTACACCTCCAGCTTGTGCCATACCCTCGATGATCATGACTCCCGGATAGATAGGATGGTCAGGAAAGTGTCCTTGGAAGACGGGTTCAGATATAGAAACATTTTTATATGCCTCTATGTACCCACCAGGTGTAAGTGATATAATTCTGTCAACTAAGAGAAATGGAAACCTATGTGGTAATATTTCTTGGATTTCAACAACATTATAGAGCATAGGAATACCTTTTGATTTATTATTTTGGTATATTTTATCGCAAAATTAGTAAGAAAGTGATTATGTCAATTTGAATAATTGAATGAGTAATATAATAGAATTTTAATAAGATAAAATGCAGTAATTACAAAGTTTTTTTGAGAGTAATCATAAGGAGGTTAAATTGGTTGCGGGAGGCGGATTTGAACCACCGACCTTCGGGTTATGAGCCCGACGAGCTACCAAACTGCTCTATCCCGCGACAGGATTTTAATAAGTGCTTAAACTTATTTGGAGTGGAAGTTTATCTTTTTTTTCTTAAAGAAAGATTAGTTGTTCCAGTGGATGGGGTAGAGGGATTCGAACCCCCGAATACCAGTACCAAAAACTAGTGCCTTACCGCTTGGCGATACCCCAATACGCATAAGTCATATTGGCTTATGTGGACGGCATTATAGCACCAAACAACTCACATGTCAAGAGGTTTTAAAAAAGTTTTTACATATTGCTAGAAAAATTTCTTAACTGAAGACGCAATTGGTATAATATGCCCAATAATTTAAAGCATTTTGGAGAGTTAAACCATGTCGATAGAAGCTATAAAACGAGTTGAAAAAGCTATAGATGAGACCAAAAGAGGACGTATGGTCATCATGATGGATGATGAAGACAGAGAGAATGAAGGTGATTTGGTTTATGCAGCTACTTTTTCTACCCCAGATATGGTAAATTTCATGGCTAAGGAGGCCAGAGGGCTTATTTGTACACCTATCACTAAAGAGATAGCAACAAAACTCGACTTACTTCCAATGGTAAGCAACAATGTCTCTAACCATGAAACAGCGTTTACTGTGTCTATAGACTCTGCAAATGCTCAAACAGGCATCTCTTCGGCTGAAAGGGATGACTGCATCTCGAAGCTTGCTTCACCTCAGACTGTGGCTTCTGATTTTGTGCGTCCAGGGCATATTTTTCCATTGATTGCCAAAGATGGGGGTGTTCTGGTACGTACAGGACACACAGAAGGTTCTGTTGACTTATGTAAACTGGCTGGGCTTGCACCTGCAGCTGTTATTTGTGAAATCATTAAAGATGATGGCACTATGGCACGCATGGATGATTTGAAACTATTTGCAAACAAGCATGGGTTGTGTATTGTGTATATCTCAGATATTGTCGCATATAGACTTGCCAATGAGCAATTGGTAAAACGTGTAAAAGAGGAAGAAACGGAATTGAGAGGTATTAAAGTAGAGAAAATTACTTATAGTGATCACCTTGACAGAACACATACGGTTATACAGTTTTATAAAGCACATGAAACTGCCAATGTGAAGTTTCATAACATCGGCACAGATATAGGACTAGTACTTGATGATAAACGTTTTTCAGCCTTGAATAACTCCATAGACTATCTAAAAAACAATGGAGGAATGCTCATTTTTCTAGATACAAAAGTGATTTCACATGAACAAGCAAAAGAGTTTGGTGTAGGGGCACAGATATTGAAGGACCTTGGTATTAAAAATATTAATCTTCTTACTACCAACATAGATACAGAGTTTGTAGGGCTTGCAGGATTTGGGCTAGATGTGGTGTCTAAAATAGAGGTGATTTAGCTACTTAACTCTTCTAAATATTGTAGAACTAAGGGAATAGAATGACAGAAATTACCATAGAAATTATTAAAAATCATCCTAAGTATCAGGAACTTGTAAGTTCACGTAGCCGGTATGCATGGACGCTTTCTGTTCTTATGCTTCTTGTCTATTATACTTTCATTATGATTATCGCTTTTAAGCCTGAATTGTTGGCTATACCGCTGTATAACGGTTCTGTAATATCGGTGGGGATTCCTATAGGTATTACTATTATTCTTTTTTCATTTTTACTTACAGGATTATATGTACGTAGAGCCAATAGTAAGTATGATCTGCTCTTAGAAGAGCTCAACGCAGATATAAAAAAATAGGGTATTTTAGATGAAAGTATTAGTGCTTTTTATGTGTATAGGTGTATTCCTTTTTGCTTCAGGTACTATAGAAGGTGACATAGAACGTCAGCCCCTGAATATTTCAGCTATTGTGATGTTCTTGCTCTTTGTTGGAGCTACGCTTATGATTACCTACTGGGCATCCAAACGTACAAAGACAGCTTCAGATTTTTACACTGCAGGTGGGGGTATTACTGGATTTCAAAATGGATTGGCAATAGCAGGAGACTATATGTCTGCAGCTTCATTTTTAGGTATTTCTGGACTGGTGTACCTCGCAGGCTATGATGGACTCATTTATTCTATAGGATTTTTGGTAGGGTGGCCAATCATATTGTTTCTTATATCTGAACGTTTACGTAACTTGGGTAAGTATACCTTCGCTGATGTAGCATCGTTTAGACTTAAACAAGAGCCAATACGTATACTCGCTGCTTTTGGTGCCATAGCTACAGTGATACTCTATCTTATAGCACAAATGGTAGGTTCTGGAAAACTCATAGAACTTCTATTTGGCTTACCTTATGAATATGCTGTTATTTTAGTAGGTGTCTTGATGATACTTTATGTAACATTTGGTGGGATGTTGGCTACTACATGGGTACAGATAATCAAGGCTGGATTACTACTAAGTGGTGCTACCTTTATGGCAGTAGCTGTATTGTATCACTTTGACTTCTCTTTTGAAAAACTGTTCTCATCTGCTGTGAAAGTACATGATAAAGGCAAAGACATTATGAGCCCAGGAGGGCTTGTCTCTGACCCTGTTTCTGCCATATCATTAGGTGTAGCCCTTATGTTTGGGACGGCAGGTCTTCCTCATATACTTATGCGGTTTTTTACGGTCTCAGATGCAAAAGAGGCTAGAAAATCTGTATTTTTTGCTACAGGTTTTATAGGGTACTTTTATATCCTTACGTTTATTATCGGTTTTGGTGCTATCGTGATGGTACTTAAAAACCCTGAATATCTAGACCTTGCTAAACAAGCCATGTCAGGAGGTTCACCACTTATAGGTGGTAAGAACATGGCTGCTATTCATCTTTCTCATGCTGTAGGTGGAGACTTCTTTTTAGGCTTCATATCTGCTGTAGCGTTTGCTACGATTTTAGCTGTGGTCTCAGGACTTACCCTCGCAGGTGCATCTGCAATTTCTCATGATCTCTATGCAAATGTCTTTGAAAAAGGAGTATGTGATGAAGTTAAAGAAATGAGAGTTTCAAAAATAGCTACAGTGCTTCTAGGTATTATAGCTATAGGGCTTGGTATCGCTTTTGAAAAACAAAATATCGCCTTTGTGGTGGGCTTGGCATTTGCCATTGCGGCATCGTCTAATTTTCCTGTATTATTCCTCTCTATGTTCTGGTCTAAACTCACAACGCGTGGTGCTGTAGTTGGTGGTGTGTCAGGATTGGCTACAGCGATAATATTGGTCATACTAGGACCTATTGTTTGGATAGATATTTTAGGATATGAAGAAGCTATTTTTCCATATAAATACCCAGCACTTTTTTCGGTAACAGTTGCTTTTGTTTTTATATGGCTCTTCTCTATCACTGACAATTCTAAACGTGCTAGAAAAGACAAAGCTGGCTTCATGGCTCAAGATATACGTTCACAGACAGGTATAGGTGCTGAAGGGGCTAGTAGTCATTAATTCCTATAATAAGGAGACATTTTCTCCTATTTGCATACATTCTCTCTTTTTCTCTTCAACTTTCAACCTTTTACGTTACAATAATCCAATAGGAATTCATACCAAGGAACAAAAATGACTGAACAGATATTTAATCCAAACCCTGAGTATGCCAAAGATGCATCCATACCAAGTATGGATGCGTATTGGGAATTACAAAACAAGGCAATAGAAGACTATGAAGGTTTTTGGAAAGACTTTGCAGATGAAAAGATAGAATGGTTAGCGCCATATGATAAGATCCTTGATGAGTCAAATGCACCTTTTTATAAGTGGTTTACCAATGGTAAACTCAATGTATCGAATCAATGTATAGATAGACATTTGGACACAAAGAAAGAGCAAAATGCCATTATTTTTGAGGGAGATAAAGGAGATGTAGAATACATCACTTATGGACAGCTCTCAACACGTGTAAACAAAATGGCAAATTTACTAAAAAATGAGTTTGGTGTCAAAAAAGGTGATAGAGTTGTTTTGTATATGCCAATGATACCAGAAGCAGCATATGCGATGCTCGCATGTACACGTTTAGGTGCTATACACTCCATCGTATTTGGAGGGTTTTCTGCTGAGGCACTGAAAGATCGTATCGAAGATGCAGAGGCAAAAGTAGTTATCACTGCTGATGGAGCCTTTAGAAAAGGTAAACCATATATGCTGAAAAATGTAGTAGATGATGCTTTAAACCAAAATGGTAAGTCTGTGGAAGCGGTACTTGTTGTAAAAAGAAATTTTGAGGATATTGTATGGGTAGAGGGGCGTGATTACTGTTACAATGAAATGATAGATGCACAGTCAGATATATGTGCTTTTGAGCCGATGGATTCAGAAGACCCACTTTTTTTACTTTATACCTCTGGGAGTACAGGAAAACCAAAAGGAGTAGAACACTCAACTGCTGGGTATATCCTCTGGGCACAAATGACTACAGAGTGGGTTTTTGATTTACGTGATGGTGATGT
>DQVJ01000172.1 GCA_015661795.1 Sulfurovum sp. | reverse complement strand
TTACCTCCTCTTGCAGGATTCTGGTCTAAAGATGCAATTATTGAAACAGCCTTTAATGAACATACCTATGTGTTGTGGTTTATGTTAGTACTGACTGCAGGTATGACAGCCTTTTATTCATTTAGACAGGTTTTCTTGACTTTCTTTGGTGAAGATCGTCATACGGCACTAGGGTTTCACCCTCACGAAATGTATAAATTTGTACTTGCTGCAATGTCTCCACTTGCAGTTCTCGCTATTATCACAGGTTGGTTTATGGGAGGATATAAGGCATTCATCTATCAAATAGGTGAAGGCGTACAGTATGAGATGTCTGAGCATACACATCATATTGCTACCTATTTAGGACTTATTGTTATTTTTGTTGCTGTATCTGGGATTGTTTTGGCATATTTTAAATATGCCAGAACAGGTAAAAATGCCTTTAAACGAAATGAGGAAAAAGAACAAGGGTTCTTCTATAAACTTCTTATCAATCAGTATTATGTACCAAAGATATATGAAGAGTACATTACAAAACCATATACGATGATTTCTGAAGTATTCTGGACAAAAGTTGACTTAAAAATAGTAGATGCAACAGTAGATAATATAGCCAAGTTCTTCTACGTAAGTGGTGATAAAACAAGAGCAATGCAAACAGGTAACCTCTCAAACTATCTAAATTGGATGGCTGTAGGTGCTGTTGTATTATTGGTCATTGCTGCTATTTCAGCGATGTTAGTTTAAGGGGATTAGATGGAAAATATGTTAAGTATATTGGTATTCTTCCCAGCAGTTGCAGGACTGCTAGGATTTGTGGTTGAAAAAGAAAGTGCAAGAATGTATGGTATCACTGTTGCCGCGATTGAATTTGCACTGTCACTGTGGCTATGGTTCAGTTTTGATATGTCCAATGCAGGTATGCAGTTTGTAGAAATGATTCCTCTGATACCAGATTTTGGTATCACATATTATTTAGGTGCAGATGGTATTTCATTGTTTATTATCATCATGACTACACTTATGACTTTGATTGGTATGGCAGGTATGTCTGAGACAAGAAATGTTAAAAATATGATTGTCACACTTCTTTTCTTAGAGATGACGATGGTAGGTGTATTTGTTGCATTGGATGCGATTGTCTTTTATATGTTCTGGGAACTTTCACTGGTACCAATGTTATATATCATTGGTGCATGGGGTGGACCTTTGAGAATCTATGCATCGATTAAGTTTTTTCTCTATACATTTGCCGGATCATTAATTATGCTTGTAGGTATGTTATTTGTCGCGTACACGTATCATGATCTAACAGGAGTATGGAGTTTTGCTATTACGGATTGGTATGCGTTGGTGTTACCTGTAGACTATCAGTTATGGCTCTTTGCCGCGTTTTTTATCGGGTTTGCGATTAAAGTTCCGATGTTTCCATTTCATACTTGGATACCATACGCACATGGTCAAGCACCTACGATTGGTTCTGTAATTCTTGCAGCGGTGCTTCTAAAAATGGGTACATATGGATTTGTAAGGTTTTCATTACCAATGTTCCCTGATGCGTCTGTAATGGCAATTACTCCTATTGCAGTGTTGTCTTTGATTATGATTATTTACACAGCAATGATTGCTTATGCACAAAAAGATATGAAACAAGTGATTGCATACTCATCGGTATCACATATGGGTATTATCATGCTTGGGCTTTTTGCTATGAACGCAGAAGGACTTTCGGGTTCTGTTTTCCAGATGTTATCGCATGGTATTGTGTCAGGTGCTCTGTTTATGTTGGTAGGTGTGATTTATGATAGAAGACATACAAAGCTGATGAGTGAATTTGGTGGACTTGCAGCAGTAATGCCAAAATATGCAGTCATATTTGGAATCATGCTCATGGCAGCAGTTGGACTACCTTTGACCATGGGATTCCCTGGTGAGTTTTTGGTATTACTTGGATTTTATAAAATCTCTCCAATTATGACGATATTAGCAGGAACTTCGATTATTTTAGGTGCTGTATATATGCTTAGACTCTTTAAAAAGAGTTTCTTTGGTCCCTTAAACAATGAAGAAAATATGAAACTAAAAGATTTGAACAATCGGGAAACATGGTCTCTAATACCTCTGGTTGCAATCGTTATATGGTTAGGAGTCTATCCTAAGCCGGTACTTGAGCCTATTGATAATTCAGTAAAAGCTTTATTGGTTTTTATGGATGAAAAAGCGATTACAAAAGAAGCAAAAGATATGATCTTGGTGTCAAAATCAAATAAAGGAGGTGCCTAATGTTAGAGCCTATTAATGTGAGTTTAGAAAGTTTAAATCTGATTACATTGGCACCTATGCTTATTGCAATTGCAGGTGCGTTAACTATCTTAATAATAGACCTAATCAATAGTAAGTTAGACAAGTCACTTTATGTCATGCTAACAGTGTTGGTTCTTTTTATTGACTTTGGCTCAGTACTTGGACTTAATGTCAATGAACGGGGATTTTTTGACGTAATGCTTATTGATGGTATTTCTATTATTTCACAACTGATGATAATAGGGGGGTCAATGATTTTTATTCCTCTAGCATTGACATCCAAAAGGTTCCATGAATATTCTTATCCTGAATTTTTTGCACTCTTCTTATTTATGATTGCTGGTTTCCAATTTATGGTTGCGAGTGACAATCTTGTACTTATATTTGTTGGATTGGAAACGGCATCATTATCTCTCTACACACTTATTGCATTGCATAATAGAGCAAACTCTTATGAAGCTGCTGTAAAATACTTTACTATGGGTGCGTTGGCAGCGGGCTTTTTTGCTATGGGTTCTGCTGTTGTATATGCACTTACAGGCTCTATAGAACTGTATAAAGTAGCAGAAGTAATGGCTACTAGATTACATGAAACAGGGTTGATGATTGCTATTTTTGGCTCTTCGATTTTACTGTTGGTTGCATTTTCTTTTAAACTTTCTTTGTTCCCTTTCCATACATGGGCACCAGATGTTTATGAAGGTGCATCTGCACCACTTGCTGGATATATGTCTGTTGTACCTAAAATAGCAGCATTTGTAGTGAGTATTAGAATTTTTGGTATGTATATAGACTTGGGACTTGAATGGGTAAGATGGACTATACTTATTCTTGCAGTGATTACAATGACCCTTTCAAATATTATGGCATTAGTGCAAGATGATGTGAAACGTATGTTAGCATACTCATCTATTTCTCATGCAGGTTTCATTATGGCAGCACTTGCATTAGATACAACAGAAGGGAATACAAGCATATTCTTGTATTATGCACTGTTTATGTTTACAAACCTTGGGGCATTTACTATGTTATGGATTTCTAGACATAAAAAGAGAAGATATAACAAACGTTACGACCATCCTTATGAGAAGTTTGCCGGACTTATCCAAATTATGCCTGTAGGCGC
>DQVJ01000290.1 GCA_015661795.1 Sulfurovum sp. | reverse complement strand
GAAACTGTTACCTTCTATGCATTTAGTACAGAAAACTGGAAACGTCCTAAATTAGAAGTAGAATTTTTAATGAAACTCTTGGATACATATCTTAAAAAAGAACTCCCTGTCTATCAAGAACATAATGTACGTTTTCAAGCCATTGGTGACATGAGTGCTTTTTCCAAAACACTGCAAAAACGTATACTTCAAACCGAAGAACTTACAAAAAACAATACGAATCTAATACAAGTACTTGCTCTCAATTATGGTGGACGTTTAGAAATCACTACAACGGTTAACCAATTAATTGCACAAGGGAAAACAACCATTAGCGAAGATGACATATCCCAAGGACTGCAAACACCTTACAGTGATATTGACCTCATGATACGTACATCTGGGGAAGAACGTATCTCGAACTTTCTTTTGTGGCAACTTAGTTATGCAGAATTCTATTTCTCACACACATTATGGCCAGATTTCAATAAAGATGAATTAGATACAATTATACGTGATTACACGAACCGTACACGACGCTTTGGAGGTGTTAAATGATTGAGTTACCTATGGCTATATTGGTTTTTATTTTTGGCATTATGATAGGCTCTTTTCTCAATGTCGTTATCTATCGCATACCTAACAATGAAAGTATTTCTTTTCCTGCATCAAAATGTCAAAGCTGCCAAACACCACTCAAGTGGTATCATAATATCCCTATCTTTTCATGGATTTTTCTTGGTGGTAAATGTGCATTTTGTAATGACCCTATTGCCAAACAATATCCCATAGTAGAATTTCTTACCGGTGTTATTTTTGTAGCACTTTTTTTTAAATTGGGCTTGGTGTGGTACCTGCCTTTTGTAGCTGCGTCCTTTGCCGCACTTTTTGCATTGGTCATGATAGATTTTAAATATATGGCTGTTCCTGATTCTGTCAACTTTACAGCACTGGCTTTTGCCTTGGTACAACCAAATTTTTTGCAGGCACTCATGTATGCAGCTATAGCTGCTGGGGGTCTCTATCTTATTGGTTTACTTTCATCACTTCTAGCACGCAAGCAGGCAATGGGTGGCGCGGATGTGATTGTAGCAGGAACCATGGGTGCCCTACTGGGTTTTCCAAACTTTTTTGTAGCTATTTTTCTTTCTGCTATCTTGGCTATGATACCTGCACTCATATGGCGAGACAAAGGTGTACCTTTTGTACCATTTTTGGCACTTGCAACTTTTGTTGTCTATCTCTACAATACCCAAGCGACACAACTTTTGGAAACACTGATTTATGGTTAATGTAAAAGGGTATATATCATCAAATTTCACTAAAGCATTTTTGACAATATTTTTACCTTTTTTTCTCATTATTTCACTAGTATATCTCGTAAAAATAGCTTCATTAACCTCAAAAATACAGATAAGTTTTGTTGAGCTTCTTACCTTGTACAGCTATTCTGTACCAGATATTATTTTCTATACCCTTCCTTTATCATTTATAGCTGCACTTGCAAATGTACTTGTAAAACTTTCTCAAGATAATGAGCTTATCGCTCTGTATGCACTAGGGCTCAAATCAAATAAGGTTTTGAAGCCTCTTCTTCTACTTGGTCTTCTTTTTTCTTTACTCTTAGCAGTCATCTCATTTTTGGCAATGCCCTTAAGTAAACAATTATACAAAGAATTTAAAACATCCAAACAAGCTGAAGCAAAACTAAATATTGTAGCAGGGAAACTGGGACAAAAATTTGGAAATTATTATATCTATGTTAAAAAAAATAAAGATGGTATTTTTCATGATATTGTCATTTACAACCGTACCCATAAAAATGAAGAACAGTTCTTTGCTTCACAAGAAGGAAAACTCAACAAAAACAATGGTATAACTTCCCTATTACTCAATGATGGATATGGGTATACCTATACAGAAGAAAAACTGCAGCAAGCCAAATATAAAAGTCTTGAAGTATATGACACAACAAAAACAAAAGCTTTCAACTTTGAAGCTATCGTAGTATTTTGGAGTAAAGCAATAACTGATATCAGAATGTTAAGAAGAATCCTATTTTTTATCTTTGTTAGTCTTATCCCTTTACTCTCTGTCTATCTGGTTGCTGCATTCACCATGATCAATCCTCGTTATCAGTCAAATCATTCTTTTCTTGTTATATTTGTCACGACACTTTCTCTGTATATGTTAGCATCCTCTCTTGAGAAATGGGGGACTTTTCCCATTTTACTTATCACCATTATTGCCATATTCTTCCTAGGTAAACGACTGTTTAATACTAGGGTCGCAAGGTATTTTTAATGGAAATAAATAATATACGTGTCAAAGCAGTCATCGCCTATGATGGTCATTCTTTTTATGGTTTCCAAAAACAAACAAGTACACAAAGAACCATCACATCCACTATTGAAAAAGCATTAAGCCAATTACATATCCATTCTCCTATTATTGGGAGTGGTCGCACCGATGCAGGGGTACATGCAACGGGTCAGGTGATACATTTTGATCTACCTGAGTATTGGCATGATTTAAAAAAATTAAAACTTAATCTAAACAGAAAATTAACTTCTATCTCATTTAAAAGTATTACAAAAGTGAATCCTGATTTTCACGCACGTTTTTCTGCTAAAAAACGTCTCTATCGATATGTATTTAAGACAACAAAACCTTCTGTATTTGAACAAAAGTATATTTCGTATTATGGAGATTTTGATACAAATAAACTTAAAGATGCACTTGAAACTTTTAAAGGTAGGCATGATTTTAATTTTTATAGGAAAACAGGTACAGACACACATAGCAGTACACGGGAAATCTACAAAGCACGTCATATCCAGCGCCATCATTACCATTTTATCTATTTTCAGGCAAATGGCTTCTTGCGTGCACAAGTACGTATGATGATTGAAGCATCTATGTTATATGCAAAGGGTGAATTATCCATGACTTCACTTCGGGAGCAACTCGCTTGTCAAAAAAAACATACATGCAGACTTGCCCCACCTGAAGGACTCTATTTATCACATATTCTTTATTGAACTATACATCTTATCTTGAGGAGTTGATTTATGTTTAAAGCTTTACTTTTTGTATCATTGTGGACTTATACATATGCCGATATTGAGGCTCTTTATCTGAAGAATGCTTGTCCTTCATGTCATGGAATGTATGGAGAAGGTATGGGTGCATCACCAAGGCTCCAAGGTGTACCCGAAAATATACTGCTTCGAAGACTGAAAGATTTGCAACAAGGTAAAACACGTACATCATTTGGAACGATCATGATATCATTTGCTAAAGCACTTGATGAGAATCAAACAATTTCAATGGCAAAATATCTTTCAAATTTACAAACAAAAACAGATGATAATAAATATGATATTGAATTCGAACCTTCCGGAGATGGAGGTTCTTAAATGACTAATCTCTAATGTGTTTCAATTTTGGGTCGTTCAATATCCATAGGTATCACTTCGATATCCTGCTCTGTAATATCATCTATATTATTTTTAAAAGAGGGTAATGTTTTAACTTTTTCTACATCTACAGTAGGTTCTGAATCCTTAGTCACATTTTTTTCATTCATGGAAGTATTAGGTACATCCTCTACAACAGTTTGTGCTTCTTCAACTTTTTCAGGTTTTTCAGCTTCTACTTCCTTCTGCGTGGGTATTTCATTACTAGTTAAATCCTTGTTGAGCGCCTTAATCTGTGCTACTTCTTTTTTCTCCTGAAGTTCTTCAAGCGCTTCTTGCACATCAAACAATTCATCATCCAAAGCCTTCACCCGTTCAACATTTGCACCATATTCATACACCAGTTCTCCACCCTCTTTACCTTGGTTGAGTGTCATTGCCGAAAAGCCTATAAGCACTATAAAAAATAAAAATTTTAAAGAGGTCTTACCTGTCATCGCCAGTAATTTAAAAAACAATACTATCAGAGAAAAAAATACCAGATAGGTTCCTAACAATTTGTGTTCTTTAAGCTCTGTCTGACCTTCCGGGCTCAGAAGGTCATATGCTTCTTTCCCATCGACTACACCTGTAAGATACGCCCCTGCAAAAACAATAATCGTCAATAAAATCAAAAGAAAAGAAAATCCACCAATCGACTTTTTTTTCGCAAAAAGATTATAAAATTCAAGCAACAAGATAACGATAGGCAAAACAATTGCAAAATGATCAATAGCAGGATGGATCAAAACCGGTATATCAAAAGGAAGTTCTATTTTAGGTAATTCTATAGCAGGTAATGTCATACATCAATCCTTTAATTTAAAAGTTTTAGATTATAACACAAATGCATTAAATAGGTTTAACCACAACCATGATGACGATGACTATCATCAACAATGTTGGCACTTCATTATAAAACCTAAACCATTTACCACTTTTATAGTGTGCATTATCTAACAATTTTTTACGAAGGATTTCCAACGAAAAATGATACGTGATTAAAAAGATTAAAAAAAGAAGTTTTGCATGCATCCAACCTCCACTTTGAAAAATAGCAGGGTTAAGATATAACATGATACCTCCCGTAATAATCGTTGCCCACATAGCAGGTGTACCTATGGCCTTATTCAATATATATTCTTGTCTTTGAACAACCTGTACAAAACCTTCATTATCACCATTTTCACTATGATATACAAACAATCTAGGCTGATAAAACAACATTGCCATCCATGATATAAAACTCATCACATGAAATGCTAATATCCAACTGTAATATTCCATATATTCACTCCAATACTGTAAAATCTTTTTGACTATAAACTACTAGCTGTAATTTCTTATAATACCCTAGAAGTGCATTGTGTATCTTTAGCTTTGCGCCATTGGGTGGTGTACTTTTTTTCTTTTTAAAATAGATGGGGATTTTTCGCCCTTGTGCATAAAAATATTTCTTCTTTACAGTTCCTGTGATGTACTGAATCACTTCATTTTGCCTGTACGCAATTTTTTTTGAAAAATCATAAGACTTCAATATATATGGTGAAATATCTACCTCACCTTTCTCTGCCATGCTGTAAGCATGCGTTACTTCTTTTAAACCTTTGTAACTCTTTATAGCGCTAACCAATATATCATATTTTTGACCCAATTCCAGTGCATTGGCGCAACCAAACAGAAAAATACCTCTGCCTTCTTTGGACTGTTTGATGAGTGCATTTCGTTGATGCTTCCAAATCACCACAACATCTTCAAGTATCACTTCATTTTCCAATACTTCCTGTGTATACAAATACTCTATATGTTTTACTTCTCTTACTGTTTTAGTCTCTACACTGTCTACCCCCGCATGGTAGGGTTTGGTATCAAAATACGCATATATAGGTAGATGGTCAGAATAGCCTTTTCCTCTATGTTTACCTTTTTTGTACTGCCACCTGTTGATATAGCCACGTTTTGTAAAAAGATACGATTTTTTAAAAATACCAAAAGAGTTATTGACATAGTCAATACCCTTTTTATCAAACATATTTGCTGGTAACAGTATATGATCTGCAGTGCCTTTTTTGCCATAAAACTTCGTATTCCAACGCTTCTGCAATGATAACTCTTTCCAAAGTGTGTAATGATACCCATCACTATGTCGTAGCATATCAAACTCTGTGACGAGATGTCCATTTTTCTCTACACCTAAAACATGATGAAGTCCTGTTTTGCCATAGGTGTCATCTAACTTTTTTTCAAGACTTAAATGGGCATCATAATCTGTATTAAAATCACCCAAAATAATGTAAGATTTTGACTTTGAAAGTTTTTCTAAACGTATTTTTAAAGTTTTTGCATATTTTATCCGCTTACTCTCAACTCCTTGGTAGGCTCTAGACTTCCAGTGGTTGACAAATAGCTTCAAAGGTTCACCCTCTACATCTACATCCACTTCAAGTATGTTGCGTACACGTGAAG
>DQVJ01000299.1 GCA_015661795.1 Sulfurovum sp. | reverse complement strand
TATAAACTAAGCTATTACATCATGTTTTTCAATGTACCTGTACTTGTATTTGGCATCAAAGAGAGCTTCTATTATGGTATTTCATTACTTGTAAGTTTATTTGGGCTTTATCTTATGGCTAAATATTATGATAAAAACTATGGGTCGGCAAACTATCAACCCATCACAGGTATTACGCTTGTAAGCCCTTATGCTGGTTTCTTTTTAACCATCTACCTAACAAGCTTAGCACTCTATCCACCATTTCCAAACTCCATACTATTTCTCAATGCCATACTCTCTGCTGATACCAATGTCTTGTGGTACATCATTGTAGCCATTGTCTTTTTTGGAAACTTTTTCCTTGCTGTAAAAGTTATGGCAAAAACAGTATTTGGAAAACCAAATGCCAATGTGCATTACATTGACCTCTCTATATTGGAGAGAAGCATACATATTGCAATATTTATTGCATTAATCACCCTTAGTATTTTAGGACTTCAGGAGGTACTTAAATGAGTATATTAGAAAAATTAAATGCAATCAAAAACACCGTGCCTCACTATTGGCCAATTGGTGCTTTTATTCATCATAATCCTTTAAAAGGTTTTGAACACCTAAACTTTAAAGAGGGACTTGAAAAAGCTCAAGGAATCTTTGGTGGTCAAGTCTATATGAAATCAGACTATTATGTAAACCTTTACAAAGAAGGTAAAATAACACCTGAAGCATTAGAGAAAAACTTAGAAAAATGTTTAAAAGAGCATGAGTATACAAATTTTATAAGTGAAGCAACGACCTTTCTTTTAGAGACCAGTCCTACATGGAATAGTCTACGAAATTATGAAGCCTTAAAAATCAATAACATTGATGAAGAGCTTCATACTTACCTTGAACAAGACTCCATTTATATGAACAAAGAAGCATGGATTAAAAGTTTAACAAAACACATGACCTTCTATGAAATTCATGATGCCCTTTTTGGAACAACAGAGAAAGAACTGATTGAAAAAGATGTCATAGAATTTGTTGCACGTTTTTTAGACAATGCACAAACAACCCTGAGTATGCAAGATAGAGAGTTGGGCATGTTTAATGCCTTTAAACTTTATGAAGAGATTGACCATGAAGGTAACTCAGAGTCTTATGCTCAAAAAATGTTAGCAAAACTAAAAATTAAAGATAAAAATGTTGAAAACTACCTCTTAACCCATATCTTAAAGTTACATGGTTGGGCTGGATTTATCAAGTACCGTTCAGAAGACCCTGAATATCATGCTCAAAAAGAACATCCCTCTACTCTTATGGACTACATGGCAATTAGATTACATTTTGAGTTAAAATACATTGGTGGTGAAGTCATCAATAACTTTGGCATACTCAACTCTTATATCAAAGAGAATCAATCCTATACCATTTTAAAATTTTTACAAGCCAAAGGTAAACTAACAGGTACCTACAATGACATGATGGAAGAGCATAAAGAGTATGATGAAATTTTAGATGCTTATGTAAAAGAGGAGATAAACCTAAACTCACTTCAAATTCAATTAGCAAAAGAGGCTTTTCCTAACCTAGAAATGTCACTCATAGAGTTCTCAAAATTTACTAAATTTCTCAAAAAAGAAGAAGGTTTTTTATGGTTAAAATCTTTAGAAGACACTTATATTACAAATTATGTAGATGAGTTCACAAGCCTACATACCTATGATGAAAAACCATTGGCTTCAGCTGTTTTCTGTTTAGATGTACGTTCAGAAGTCATCCGTAGAAAGTTTGAAGAGACAGGTGCTTACCAAACTTATGGTGCTGGTGGTTTTCTTGGAACACCCATCTCTTTTGTAGAGTTTGATAAACCAAATACTTTAGCTCTTGCTCCAGCCGTCGTTAAACCAAACAACATTATTTTTGAAATACCTGTTGAAGAACATGAAGAGTATAATAGTAAGAAAAATATCACCAAAACTACCAAAAAAGTATTAAGTGATCTTAAAAACAATCCATATACCCCTTATATCATGGTTGAAGCCATTGGATGGATGTTTGCTCCTAAACTTTTTGGAAAAACATTTGCCCCACAAAGAACCAAAGAATTCTTTTCAAAAACAAAACCAACGAAGCCAAAGACCACCTACACCCTAGAGAAGCTTTCTGAAGAGGAGATAGAAAAGTATGTTAAAAAACTTCATATTAATATTATTAATGAAGTCCTAACAACACAATCAGACACCACACTAGATGAGCTTGAAGTTGAAAAGCTTTGGGAACATCTAATCTTTGGTTCAATGCTCTGCAGTAGTGCTTCTGAAAATATGATTGAAAAACTTAAAGATGCTTATCATATTAACCATGAAGACTATATTGAGCAAAAGAGACAACTCTCTAAGGTTGGATTTACTTTAGATGAACAAGTCATGTATGTCAACAATTTATTACAAATGATTGGCTTGGTTAAAGATTTTCCAAAATTTATAACCCTCTTAGGACATGGAGGCCTCTCAGATAACAATCCATTTGAATCTGCTCTTGATTGTGGTGCTTGTGGAGGAAACATTAGTTTACCCAACAACAGAGCTTTTTGTATGATGGCAAACAAAGACGCTGTACGTGAAGCTTTAAAAGAAAAAGGAATAGATATTCCTAAAGAGGTAAAATTTATACCAGCTTACCATAATACTACCACCGATGAAGTAAGCTTTTATGATATGGATATACTAAACGAAGAAGAGGTTGAACTCTTTGCTACGGTGCGAGATGACTTCAAAAAAGCTTCTCTTGCTTCAAGAGAAGAGAGAGCAAAGTTTTTACCAAATACTAAAAGCCAAGAAGAGCTATTTACTAAAACCACAGATTGGTCTGAACCTAGACCAGAATGGGGACTCGCAGGAAACATAGGTGTCTTTGCAGGGCCTAGAAACTCCATTCAACATGTAGATTTTGGAAACCGTCTCTTTATGCACTCTTATGATTCAAGCATCGACAATGAAAGTGCAGACCTATTAACACGTATCTTTAATGGACCTTTAGTCGTTGGAGAGTGGATTAACCTAGAGCATTATTTTTCTACCGTGGACAATGGTATTTATGGTGCTGGTTCAAAAGTCTATCACAATATTGTCTCAAAAATCGGTGTTTACAATGGTAACTACTCTGATCTTAAGATTGGTCTACCAACACAATCTGTTTTCACAGAAGGAAAAGCATACCATGAGCCTGTACGACTATTAACGTTTATGGAAGCTCCGTTAGCAACCGTAGGAGCAGCTGTTGAAAACTCTATTGCCAAAGAGTTTATTTTAAATGAATGGATTAGACCAATCATCATTGACAAAGCAGCAAAAAAAGTATATTCTTACGAAAATGGTGACTTTATCGTTATTAAAGAACTAGATTAATTCTAGTAAAGGAAAGAAATGTATACAGTACGAATAGAAAATGAGTGTTCTTGTTTTAAAAAGTCAGGATTTGAAAACAATCTAACTTTTGAGACAAGAGAAGAGGCACTACTCGAAGCCAAAATCTTAGAGTGTCGTATGAGCCAAGAATTTTGTCATACCCATTACTTTGAAGCAGAAGACAGAGGAGACGAGATAGTCATACACACTATCTTAACACCAGAAGAT
>DQVJ01000123.1 GCA_015661795.1 Sulfurovum sp. | reverse complement strand
ACATTTATATTAAAATTTTAATAGAGTGTTTTAATGGTTGGTTATTTTGAAAGGATTGGTAAAGGAGGATGTACACCTGTACGTCTAAATGCATAAAAAGTTGTATAGTATGGACAACGGGGAATATAATGATTTAAAAGCAATGCCAATCTTGTTTTTAGTTTAAAGTAACAGTTACAGTGGCATGCTTTGGCTGCAACTAAAGGAGTGTGAACAACAGCATCCAACAGCCGTAATGATAGCGATGGCATATTATTCTCCTTTACCTAAATTTGTATGTAATTATAGCAAAAACTTTAACATTTACAAGTCTTGTTCAATGGTTCTTGCAAAAGTATTAAAGTAGATATCTCTTACTTTCTTGAGTGGCAATGAAATATCATTTATTTTTACTTCATCACCCGCAACAATACCAATCACAGAAACTTCCAATCCTAACTCTTTTGCCAGTGCCACCAAGGCTACCATATTTGTATTACTTACTTCAAGGATTGCCCTACTTTGTGACTCATCAAAAATATTTCTACTCTCAACTACATCTATATATGACACCACACCCATATTCGAGACTGCAGCCATTTTAGAAAGTGCAATGGCTATACCACCTATATTGACATCTTTGGCTGATTTAATCAACCCTTGCTTGTTTCCTTCAATGACTAATTCCCAGAGTGCAAGCTCATTTTGATAATCAAATTCTGCTAAGCTACCAACTGTTTCACCATACAATGCTTTAATATAAAGTGATCCGCCAAATTCACCTTTGGTTTCACCAACCAAAAGAATTTGACTGCCTTCTTCTTGAAAGACTGAGGGAAGTACTTTATTTTCATCTTCATTGAGTCCTACCATTGCAATTGCAGGTGTAGGAAATACAGAAACTCCATTGGTTTCATTGTAAAGTGATACATTTCCTGATACTACAGGTGTATTTAATGCTAAACAGGCTTCTTTTATACCTTCACATCCCTCTGCAAACTGCCACATCACTTCAGGATTTTCAGGATTTCCATAGTTTAGACAATCTGTAATAGAAAGAGGTCTTGCACCAGACATTGCTACATTACGACCAGACTCAACCACTGCCAGTGCTGCACCCTTGCGTGGGTCTATATAACAATAACGTGGATTACAGTCGCTACTCATTGCCAATGCTTTACCATTTTCTTTAATCCTAATACACGATGCATCCAAACTTCCTGGATGTTTTGCTGTGTTTGTCTGTACCATCGAATCATATTGATTATACACCCATGCTTTGTCTGAGACTTCTATATTGGATAGTAAGGTTTCATAAGCTTCCTGGTCATTTACAGCCTTAAAACTATCAACTGTTTGTGCATTGACAATATCAAGATATTTTGGTCGTGATGTAGGTCTATCAAGTACAGGTGCATCTTCACTGACAGGAGCAATAGGCATATCTGCACATTTTTCTCCATGCCACATAAGTTCCATACGTCCAGTATCTGTCACTTCTCCAATAACGGCAACATCCAGTTCCCATTTTTCAAAAATATCAATGATGGCTTGTTCTGAACCCTGTTTGGCACAGATAAGCATACGTTCTTGTGACTCAGAAAGCATAAAGTCATAAGGGGTCATTCCTTCTTCACGAGCAGGTACCTTATCTAGATGCATGATAAGTCCTGCTCCTGTTTTACCTGCCATCTCAAAAGCTGAAGAAGTGAGCCCTGCAGCACCCATATCCTGTATCCCCACAATAAGATCTGTCTTAAAAAGTTCTAAACACGCTTCAAGCAGTAACTTTTCCGTAAAAGGGTCCCCTACTTGTACTGTAGGACGAAGTGATTTAGATTCTTCAGTAAAAGAATCTGAAGACATAACTGCTCCACCCAATCCATCACGTCCTGTTTTAGAACCTACATACATCACTGGGTTACCAAGACCTGAAGCAACACCCAAAAATATTTCATCAGACTTCACAAGCCCCAATGAGAAAGCATTCACAAGGATATTTCCATTGTATGACTCATCAAAGCTTACTTCCCCACCAATGGTTGGAACCCCCATACAGTTACCATAAGAACCAATACCATCAACCACACCACGTACTAGATGTCTTTGGTATTTTGCGATATCAGAGTCCCCTTTAACTGTACCAAAACGTAAGGCATTAAGGTTTGCCACTGGTCTTGCACCCATGGTAAAGATATCACGTAATATACCACCTACACCTGTCGCTGCGCCTTGAAAGGGCTCTATGAATGAAGGATGGTTATGAGACTCCATTTTAAACACAGCTGCCATACCATCCCCAATATCAATCACCCCTGCATTTTCTCCTGGTCCCTGAATAACCCATGGTGCCGTAGTAGGAAAACCTCTAAGGTACTTAGAACTAGATTTATACGAGCAGTGTTCAGACCACATTGCAGAAAAAATACCAATTTCAACCATATTTGGGTGACGACCATCTAATATTCGTAAAATATCTTGGTACTCTTCTTCACTAAGTTTATGGTTTTTTAAAACTTCATCTAAATTTTCAATGGGTTGTGACATATAGTGCGTCCTTTAAGGCGATAATTAAGGCTGTTATTTTACTCTAAAAGTGATAAATAAGGCTTGAAAAGATAGAATACATAAACTATGATTAAGGTTAAACATGGATAAAATTCTACAAATGCTAAAACTGCAACAACAACTCAACGATACAACAAATGGCGCAGGTTGGGAAAAAGGTGTCACAAAAAATGGAAAAATCATTGATTGGAAACGTTGTACGTATTTAGAATGTGCCGAACTTATAGAGTCCTATCCTTGGAAACATTGGAAAAATATCGATGCTAAACCTGATTATGCCAATATTAAAATAGAAGCTGTAGATATATGGCATTTCATTATGTCACAAGGACTTGAAGACTACAAAATGAAAAATCTTGGAAATATCGGAGATTTAGCCCAACAGATTATGCGTCTTCCCAATTATACAACATTCACAACAACAGTTACCCCTACAACAAAAAACTATTATGAACAGATAGAAGTAGTTGAAGTCTTGATGAAAACAGTTTTTTGTAAAAACTCTACTGAAGCACTCATGGAGTCTTTTATAGATGTTGCTCTCATAGCTGAATTGAATTTGGATTCACTTTACTCACTTTATATTGGTAAGAATATTTTAAATCAGTTTCGGCAAGATCATGGATATAAAGATGGAAGCTATATCAAAATGTGGGATGGAGAAGAAGATAATGTCATTATGCAACGTTTTCTCGAAAACAATACAAATGCAACGCCACAGGAACTCTACAAAGCACTCAAAGACTTTTATCCAAAAGGATAATTTTTACTCGACATACCTGCTTAAATCTTTTTGCACTACTTGATTTCCTTGCACATTTACACGTGTGGCAATCCGTATGCTTTTGGGTGTGTCATAGCCACATTCATTACCACATTTTACTGTACCTATGAGATAATAGCTCCCCGTTGGTACACCATAAAATGCAAAAGCACCCTCTGTATTTGAAGCGGTAAACCGCAAGTAATTAAACAGTCTGCTATCTGCTTTTTGCATTTTATTACCCCCAAGATAACTCTCTTCATACCACTGCTCTGAGTAGGAAGTTACTGGATTTAGGTACAATCTTGTACCTTTACCCAAAATTCTTTGTCCATAAGCATCTTTCACAAAAATTTTTCCCTTTACAGTACCTTTTCCTGATCTTGGCAAGTGATTGTATTCAGAGGCGGGGAAAGGAATTCGTTCCATTTTTTGCGTAAGTGCATCTTCAGTAATAACTGTTTCACTTTCGGTAGTATTGTCATCATCAAGATCTGAGATATCTATATTCTCTTCATCACCCCATGTATTATCTTGTGATTGAGCTGAGGAAGAGTCTTCAAGTACCAACTCTCTTTGTACACATCCGGAAAATAGAAAAAGCATAACTACGAATGTTAAAAGTAAAGATATATGTTTGTTCATGATAATTCCCTATTTTTTAATCAGTGATTATACACTATTATCACTTTTCTTTCTTTTTATTTTTGATTTTATGGTTATCTAAAAATTTTTGAAGATGGCCTTTAGCTGTATCATCACCTGCAAATGCTGCTTTTTGATACCAAAATGCTGCATGTACAGAATCTTTTTTCACCATATTACCTTCATCATAATGCTTTGCCAAACGATGTTGGGCATCCATTTCACCCCTCTTTGCAAAACGGTGTAGGTTTTTGACTTTCCTCTTTTCCCCACGATAGTATTGAATTGTATTAAAAATAAACCAAGTAATACCAATAATCAATGCAACAATAATATATAATTCAATATCTTCCATAGTATATGACCTGCACCTTATTTACCTAAACAAAATTCACCGAACATCTTATCAAGTATCTCTTCACTGTCATACGGTTTTGATATAGAAGATATGGCTTTTACAGCTTCTTGAAGGTGATAAGAAAAAAACTCTAACTCTCCATTTAACAATGGTTCTTTAGCCTCTGATATAGAATGTTTTGTCTTAGTAACAGCCTCAATTTGACGGGCAGAGATAAGCATCAACTCCTCTCCCTCTCCAATACTGTCAAATAATAATTCTAAACGTTGGGTTAATTTTACAAAAGATTTTTTTGCACTTACTTCAAGTATATCATATCCCTTTATACTTTCGGTTGTAAATTTTCTTTCCAGATCTGATTTATTCAGTGCGACAATAATATGTTTCTCTCTAACCGTTTCAAGAAGCTTCAGTATTTCCTCATCTTCCTTATCAAAAACACGTGAACTGTCGAAAAGTGCAATGATGACATCTGCGTCCATCAAAGAAGAAAGAGAACGTTCGATACCAATTTTTTCAATCGTATCTTCAGAGTCTCTAATCCCTGCTGTATCAACTAATCTTATAATATGTGAACCTATACGTACCTGTTCTTCTATTGTATCTCTTGTTGTCCCTGCTATCTCACTTACAATGGCTCTATCATAGCTTAGCAATGCATT
>DQVJ01000043.1 GCA_015661795.1 Sulfurovum sp. | reverse complement strand
GCATATACTACTAGTCCCCATAGAACAACAATAACCATCCAAGTAGAAAACTTCATACGTCCTATGACGGAACCAGATGCAATAGCGATAGTAATGGCAGCAAATGTACCTTGGAATGCAATAAATACGTAAGTTGGGTAAGTTCCACTGAGGTCAGTCCATTTAATACCATCAAGCAGTACATGACCAAAACCACCAAATACATTCTGCATCATAGCACTTTCATTTGTACCAAATGCAATAGAATAACCCGCAACAATCCAGACTAAGAAAGCAACAACAAACGCACCCATAACCATCGCGTAGGTATTAAGTACGTTTTTACTTCTTGTCATACCACCATAGAATAGTGCTAACCCTGCTGGTGTCATAAGTAATACCAGTGCTGTAGACATCATCATCCATGCTGTATCTCCTGTATCTAGTTTATCTTCGGCAAAAGCAAAGATTGGCAACAACATTGCCATAAGAGCTGAAAATTTCAATTTCATGCGTATTCCTTTAATTTTATTTACAATATAGATATTAACATGGAATGAAATTATTTCACCTGATATATATGATTAATTTTTAATCATTGAATAAGAGGAATTTCAAGCTTGATAGAATGTTCTTTTATAATACAATTGATTTGACCATAGGTAGCAAGGGTACGTATCTCATCATCAGTATCAGTATAGCGACCATTTGCCTCAATATTAAATTGAACTATAGCTTCTTTTTTATTTTCAATAATCACATATTGACCTATGAGTAATTTTAGCGAAATATCTATGGAGTCAGATGCTCTAAAGGCATTAAGTGTTTTTCTTAAGAGTTTAGAGAAGTTATTTTGGTCTATCTTAAATAAAGGTAAATCCTGGTCTGTCAATAGTTTTAATTTATTGGCATTCTTTGTTTTAAAAAGAGCAATATTTGCTTCAAGTAAAATATTGATATCAGTGATAAGTAATTTATCTTTTTCAAGTTTATACGAAGGTTTTACACGGGGACTGTTATAAAGACGTAACGAGAGTTGGTATTCATCCTCGTACCCAACTGTTATTGCATAAAAGTTAAAGGCATCATAAATAAGTGTTATGGCAGTTGTTTTATATCCAAAGTTTTGTGGTGCATATAATAAAGCAATATCATACAATTCTTTTTTAGAGACATACCCAAAAAGTATCTCTGCCACATGGTTTAGATAGATAATCTTCCCTTTATTATCAAATAGAATAAAAGGACTGTTATCCCATTCAACAAAGGATTTAAAATCAATCAATTTTGTGCTCATAGATTTTTTTTCTAAGTGTATTTCTGTTGATTCCAAGTATTTGTGCAAGTTGGAGTTGTGAACCAAATTTTTTTAATCCAGCTTCGATAAGAGGTTTTTCATATAATCCAAGATGTTTTCTGTAGTTATCATTTCCTTCAAAATGTGTGTAAAAATAGTCATGTAATAGCTTGGTAATATCATGAATACCGATGGTTTGTTTTATAATATGAGAGTAAGTGGATTGTTTAAGACTTCTACTATTGAAAGAAAGATCCCTAGGAATATTGTCTACATCAATATCTGCTTTATCAATCATCATGGTATGAATCGCTTCAGTAATAAACTTATGATGTAAATATTTTACATCATCAGGTCTTTCCTGTAATGCAGGCATAGTATAAATGAAAGCAAAAAGTTCATCAATAAGTTTTGGATTGCCTAAATAATTTGCAGTTGCTATAATACGTTTGTTTGTAAAATCAAGGTCAGACGGATTACTTAATTTTTCAAAATCACTAATGATAACTTCATCATAATTTTCAAGAGCAGCTTGTACCTCTTCTTGACTCTTTCCTGAGACTAACGGTGCATCAGGGAAAAGATAACGTGCAAGTGATTTTTTACCTATATGCGCATCACCTATAATAATAGATGAGACAAAGAGTGTTTTGATAAGATTAAAACTTTTGATGATATGCTGTATTTTATCTGATGTTGTGAAAAATGTTTCCATCTAACCTCTTCAATGTCAGTATTTTGATTAATTTTTAATCATAACATAGTTTTGCCAAATATCTACAGATAAGATATGATAGAATCCTATTATTGAATTATAAAGGGATTTTATCAAAGCATCATTTCAAAATTTTTACCATCATTTTTCATATTTGTCGTTGGAACAAGCTGTAGAGTACTTTTCTATTTTAGGTGGCATTGGTGAAAATATAGAATTAGATTATTATGATGATGTATTTTCAATGGTTGAATCAAACTTTGTAGATGAGTTTATAAAATTTCAAAACCTTCTTTCCCCTTCATACATTGTCGAAACACCATACCGGGAACTCCTTGTTGCAGTTGCAAGGGGAGATGGTAAATTTTATTCTGTGTTACGTCGAGCCAAGCTTTCAGAAAGTGCAGGAGAAAAAATAGTAAAGGAACTGGTTTCTTTAGGTATATTAAAAGTTGAATATTCTAGAGAAGCCCCTTTACGTATACATCCTAAACATAAACTACCCAAAGATTTACGTGCGTATCGTATACAAGATAAGTTGCGTTTTGTACAACCTTTTATGCGTTTTTGGTTTGGATTTGTGACTTACTATAGGAAAGATCTACTTTTAGGAAACGGTGAGAAATTTTTAGCAAACTTCACCCAGCATTATGAGCGTCTACGTTCGTTGGTGTATGAACAACTGTGTGATGATCTGTTGTTATATTATTATAAAAACAAAGAACCCATACTTTCTTC
>DQVJ01000147.1 GCA_015661795.1 Sulfurovum sp. | reverse complement strand
TCTCCTTGCCTATAGGAAAATTATTATTCATAAGAGGTTTATACTGTCCTAGTGTTTTTTCTATTCTTGCATACAGTGATTGATTTGCAAAAGTCTCACCTGTAAGTACTACTATGCGGCTGTCTACTTTTTCTAAGAGTTGGGGTACCAATTCTCCTATATAATCACCAAATGATTCATAGATACTGTAACACATATAGCTGCTCTCCACATCTCCTAACTGGTAAGACATAATAGAGGTTAAAAAGGCGTAGTTGTCAAAACGGTTGTCTTTGACTCTGGTATCTATCTGTAGCCCACCTTTACCTAAAAAGCTTAGTGCTTCAGCAGAGATACCCTCAAAACTTTCATCTGCCAAACCTAAAGTAATGGCTGTTACCTCAAAGATATCCATGTCCCCTTCTAAGTTGTCTAAACGCTCCCACACTTTAGGGTAGGCTTTTTTGTAGTTTCCTACAAGTCTGTCTGAGCCTTCTCTAAGTGTAGCTATCTTTTCCCATAAGTTGTCAGACTCAAATGCTATGGCAGGCACTGCGTTGATGACCTGTTTACCATTGTAGTACAAAAAGTTTAGCGATCCATCAAAGTGTACACCTATAGCCTTTTGACCTATTTTATAGTGTTCAGCAAGGACGGACATCATAGACGCTTTGTATTGCTCAAAACGATGTTCATTGGAGTGAGTACTTTCAAAGTCTTCCTCACTGTCTAAGACAAAAATCTCTTCTGTCTTCACAGTATCAAATACTTCAAAAGAGTCTATAATATTTTTTTCTTCTACAGGCACACAAGCCAAATCATGGGCTACTGTTACTCTATTTTTATTGTTCTGTACTTGTGCAGGGTAGACAATACGCTCTCCTGAGATAAATAGCTTATTGCCTTGATTGATGAAAAGTTTTATATCTTTTTGCGTATTGATAGGCATATCAAAATCTACCAAATAATCAGCCTCTACATTGCTGTCACATTCAATGTAACTGATATATTCTAGTCCATGTTTTACTGCTTCACCTGCTAAAAGCATAGTCATACCATCATCTGGATATTTGCTTAGTACTGAAGAGCCATAATGTTTCTTCATTTCATCACTTTTGGTAGCTACTCTAAGTAAAGGACGCTCTATGCTTAAAAGCGCGTTGAACTCTTCTTCTACCATCATCAGATGGGTATTAAAACTTGCTGCATCTACCATTAGTAGCGTTGAAAGTTTAGTGTCTGCTGTCTTTTCTTGCTTAAAACTAAAAGAGGTTTTTGCTAGACTGTCTTGTGTATTATCTTGCATCAGTACACTATTTTGAACATTATTTGTCTTTGCATTTGGATTAAAAAACTTTCTATAGCCATGCATAGTCTTCATCAATACACTCTCACCAGCAGCAATAGCCCCAGCACAGGCTTTAAATAATTTACGATAATCGCCTTTATTCAAAGCCATTTGTTCTGTTTCTTTGTCCAGCATTCGTAAACCAATGCCACACTCTATACAAGAGATAAGAGGATAATCCTTACGTAAGGTATTGCTATTTCTCTCTTCTTCACAGGCACTACACGGTACTAAAAATTTCATCGTTGTATTGGCACGCTCATAGGGATATTTTGTAAGAAATTGATGTTGTGAACCACAATGGTTACATGAAGTAAAAGGGTAAAAATATCTACGTGACCCTACATCAAACATCTCTTTTTGACAACTTGGACATGGTGCAATGTTTAGGGGTAAATTTGTTTGAGAAACTGGCATGAGTGCAGGTTTTTCATCACTAAATCTATGCTCTCCTTTTCCTAAGAACAATGATGCTGGAAGTACATCTTCAAGTCCTAATAAAAATGATTCTAAGTGTTCATCATCTTTATTAAATGTTAAGATAATTTTATCTGCTGTTTGAAGTACATTGACTTCCATCTCTTCTTGTTTGGCATAAGCACGTATAAGGTTAGCGATATAATTTTTATTTGAATCAAACGCTATCTCAAAGATAAAATACATTTTGTTTCCTGATAATTATAATTTGTTTAGGCAAGCAACTTTGACATATCTGTAAAATCAGATATTTTGGGGTGTGCATAAGCTTCAATGATGCTTTTAAAGCTTACTTCTTTAGAAGTTTTTCTTGTTAGTATAATGCCTGAATTTTGAAGTTCTTGCAAGGTTTCATCTACAAGTGCAGGCATATGTATCAGAGCTTCTGGCGTCATGGCAGTTTTAACATCGATAATGTCATGAGGTACCATAGTAATGAGCTGTACTTCTCCCATATCTTCATGAAAAGAGCATATCTCTATCATCATAGTAATTTCAACTTCATTGGCTGTTTTACGTGTGGCATCTTCATTTGCCATCACTTGTTCAGCATTTTCAGAAGAGATGGTACCTACAGGTCCTCTTTTAGAACCTGTACCCACCACAATGATTTTGTCATACTCTTGATAGTATGTCATCAAAGTAAATCCTAAAGTGCCACCCTCAACAATAGTTAAGCGTGGATGTTCTTCATAGTTTGCTTCTATATACTTTACCAAGTACGCACCAAGTCCCTCATCGTGGAACATAATGTTCCCTATGCCGATGAGTGCTACTTTTTTATCTTCCAATTTTAGCCTTTATAAATAAAAAGGTTATGCCTCTTTATCATCTTTAACAAATTTACTACCACCTACAACAATGGAAATATCACCCTCTTTCCAGAAAATGGTTCTCCAAAATTGGTAATAGATATGAAATACTACCCAAACAATAACCAACCACATTGTAATATG
>DQVJ01000089.1 GCA_015661795.1 Sulfurovum sp. | reverse complement strand
TAGTGGCTAAAGCCTAGTCCGAAGTGTCCTACATTGTGGGCGTTGTATTGGGCTTGACGTAAAGATTTGATAATCATAGCATCAACCTCTGAAGCCAATTTCATTTTCTCTGCTTCTTTTTGGATGGCACGGATGAGAGAAGGGCTGTCTTCGTACTCTTCTACATATAGACCTATAGCAGAAAGATCTTTGAGTAGTTGCTCTATACGGCTTAGCTGTGGTGGCTCATGTATACGGAAAATGCCGTCTCCTTCCCCTTCAAATCGTTTAGCTGAAGCTTGGTTGGCAAGGAGCATACACTCTTCTATGAGAGAGTGAGAAGGTGTGCCTGTTTCTATCTCTGTACTTTTGAGTAAATGGTCAGCATCTAAGGCTATTTTGGTCTCTTCACTTCTAAAGTCAAAACCATTTTGTAGGCGTGCTTTGCGTAAACGTTTGGTGATGTTGTAAAGTGGGAGAAGGTAGGTGAGTATCTCTGCTACTTTACCTGTAGCTTCGCTTCCTTGATTATCTATAATTTTGTCTATGTCATCATAGTTAAAACGGTGTTTAGAGTGGATAATGGCTTCAAAAAATTCTTCTTTGATGGGCTTTAGTGTGCCTCTATCTAGCTCTATTTTGGCTACAAAAGCAAGTCTATCAACTTTGGGTTTAAGTGAACAGATATTTTCACTAAGTTCACGAGGGAGCATAGGGAAAGACTTATGTGGTAAATAGGTGGTGAAGCCTCTTTTTTTTGCCTCTTTGTCTATGGCTGTGAAGTAGGGTACATAGTGGCTTACATCTGCTATGGCGACGTAGAGTGTATGTGTTTCCATGTCGAAATATATAGCATCATCAAAGTCTTTTGCTGTGACTGGGTCGATGGTACAAAAGTCAAGATGGGTAAGGTCTACTCTATTGGGGTGTTCTTCTTTTGTGACGACATTTTCTACATCAAGTGCTTCTGTGACACACTCTGGGGGAAAAGCATCTTCTCTATGATAGAGTGCTAGTGAGATTTTCTCATCTACTTTGGCATCGTCAAGGTGCCCTAAAACCTCTAATACCTTCTCATCATCTACATCCACTTTAAGTACTGTACCTATTTTAAAAGCTTTTAAGTCCATACCTTCCATCACTGCGTGTGTTGGCTCACCTGTACGGATGTTGAGTATGCTAAAGTTGCCTTGTTCATCACGGTGGGTGTATGCAATGGTAAAGAGGTGTGCTTTAGATATGACAAGTTTTACTATACCACTGGCTCTTCCACGTCTTGCTATCACACGTTTTGCCACAACCACGTCACCATGTTTTGCACCCCATAGATGATCGGGTTCTATCAAGAGGTCTTTTTGTTCTTTGAACTCGGCTTCCACATATCCTCTACCGTCTTTACCTATATAGAGTCTACCAGCACGATAGAGTGATCCTAGTTTCCATAGTCCATCTATCTCTTCAATCGCACCTAGCTGTTGCAATGCTTGAAAACTGTTTGCGTTTTCTTGCTCAATGTCAGAAGTCAAGCACCCCTGTGTAATTTGTATCGCAAAGGCATTCATATGTTTAAAGCCTTGAAATGAGTTTGTCTACATACCAATGAAGAGATGAAAAACAGTTGTTTGTATAGATAAGTAATGGATATATTCATACTAAAGATTATATCACTTGAGTGCTTCGAGTCTCTCTATCCTTGCTTCTGTACTTGGATGTGTAGAAAAAAGTTGTTTGAGTGAAACATCTTTTCCTGAGAATGGATTAATAATGAACATATGCGCAGTTTGTGGATCTGCATCATGCATGACTGTTCCTCTTGCATAATTGTCTAATTTGGCTAAGGCGGACTGTAACCATTCAGGATGACCTGTCATTTTTGCTGCACCTTCATCTGCCATAAATTCACGGTTACGGCTTACCGTCATTTGAATAATACTTGCAGCCAAAGGCATGATAACCATTAAGGCAATAGTCACAAAAAAGTTGGGTCTGTCTCTTCCCCCTCCAAAAAACATACCAAATTGTGCCAGCATAGCAATAGCTCCTGCGATGGTAGCAGTTACTGTTCCTATGAGCATGTCATAGTGCTTTATATGGCTTAACTCATGGGCTACTACAGCTTCCACTTCTTCTTCTGTCATGAGCTTTAGTAGTCCTTCCGTGACTGCTACAGCTGCATGTTCATAGTCACGACCTGTTGCAAAAGCATTAGGTTGTTGTTCAGGGATAATATAAAGTGCAGGCATAGGTAAATTAGCACGTGCAGTGAGTCTTTCTACGATTTCATATAAGCCTGTAGCATGGTTACGGTCAATGGGTATGGCATGATAGTGTTTTAAAACCTGTGTATCACTATAATAATATGCATAAAAGTTCATTCCAGCAGCGGCTATAAAAGCGATAATCATACCATTTTGTCCAGCTATCATTCCCCCAAACCATATAAAGAGTAAAGTCAGTCCTGTCATGAGTGCATATGTTTTGAATTGTTCCATGATTTAAATACCTCTATTTTTGATTTAGTATAACACTTAGATACAAACCAAAAGTAAATATATATATAAGTATTTTCTTGTTTCAAAAAAGACATATTTATGATTAAAAATATTTAATTGTTTCATAAATAATATTTATTTATATATATTACTATATAATTCGCAAACTTTTTTACAAGTAGGGATTACAAATGAACATAAATAAACTTTTTGATACAGCGATAATAGGTGGTGGGGTAGCTGGATCTTCTCTTCTTTTTACACTCGCAAGATACACAGATGCTAAAGATATCATTTTATTTGAAAAATATGATGAGTTGGCACAACTCAATTCAAACCCAAAGGCAAATTCTCAGACTTTGCATGTTGGAGATATCGAAACAAACTATTCATTTGAAAAAGCAACAAAAGTAAAAAGGGATTCTTCTTTTGTTAGCAATTATATCTATAACTTTAATGGTGTCGATGACTTGGGCTATATAAGAGATAAAATGATCCTTGCAGTCGGGGACGCCGAAATAGCAAAACTCAAAGAGAGATATGAAGAGTTTCTCCCCTTGTATCCTTACTTGGAACTATGGGATGAAACATTTTTGTCAGAATTTGAACCTAAGTTAATGGAGGGACGGAAAGATCCCATTATGGCTATTGGTGCGCGAGGGCAGATTACTACAATAGATTATAAAAAATTGAGTGAAAGTTTTGCGCAACAGGCTTTGGATACTGATAAAAATATACAGCTTCATTATAATGAAGAAGTACATATGATTGTAAGAAATGATGATGGCACATTTACAATCCATACACATAATAGTAATTTTACAGCCAAATCAATAGTGGTGAATGCTGGAGCATATTCTTTGCTATTTGCGCAATCCATGGGATATGGACAAGAATATGCAATTTTACCTATAGGAGGTTCTTTCTTTTTTACAAAAGAAAAACTGTTGAATACAAAAGTATACACAATGCAAAATCCAAAACTCCCTTTTGCAGCTATTCATGCTGACCCTGACTGTACACAAGATTGGAATACACGTTTTGGTCCTACTGCATTCGCATTACCGAAGCTGGAACGTTACCATAGACTTCACTTGAAGGATTTATTGAGTGCCCTTCATTTGGGTAAAGCTGTTACTAAAGTGTATATGAAACTTTTTAGAGATAAAACCATTAGACGATATATCTTTAAAAACTTTTTAGAAGAAATACCTAAAATGGGTAAACAAATTTTTATTCGTGATGCACGTAAGATTATACCTTCTCTGAAAACAAAAGATATTACTTTTGCAGAAGGTTATGGCGGTATGCGACCACAAATTATTGATAAAATAAATAAAGAGTTACTTCTAGGAGAAGCTAAAATTGAAGAAAGCGGTATTATCTTTAACATGACACCAAGCCCAGGAGCTACAACATCTTTGGCTATAGCATTAAAAGATGCCAAAGCAATTTGTAAACACATAAATTTTCATTTTGATGATGAGAAACATAAAGCCGAGATTCAAGAACGTAAGAAATAGATACCTTTATTTATATGTATGTGATACTATATTCAAAATACTGTAGTTATAGGATATTAAAATGAAAATGATATTATTTTTGAGTCTATTATCAGTATATGTGTTTGGTGCTTTTGAAGCAAAAATTAAACCTATTGACAAATATATCAAACAACGGATGATTGAAAGAAAATCTTGGCGAAATGGCTGTCCTGTAGGGCTTGAAGACCTACGATATATACGTGTTAAACATCATAATTTTTATCGTTCTGAAAAAATGGGTGAACTTATTGTCCATAAAGATGTGGCAGATGAAATAGTAGAGATCTTTCGTGAACTTTATGAGATAGGGTATCCTATCCGTCAGATGCGGTTGATAAGTGATTT
>DQVJ01000061.1 GCA_015661795.1 Sulfurovum sp. | reverse complement strand
GCTATTGCAGATACGAGTAGAAATATTTATGCTTTTCAATTTCACCCAGAAGTGCATCACTCTGTAGAGGGTACAGCTATGCTTAAAAACTTTGCCAAACATATCTGTGGATGTGATAGTACATGGAATATGGGGAGTTTTGCAAAGGAGAAAATAGCTTCAATCCAAGCACAAGTAGGTGATAAAAAAGTCCTATGTGGTGTATCTGGTGGGGTGGATTCTTCTGTTGTGGCTGCGATGCTCAATGAAGCTTTGCCTAAAGAGCAACTCATTTGTGTTTTCGTAGACCAAGGCTTACTTCGTAAAGATGAGGCAGAACAGGTACAGGTAATGTTTAAACTACTTGATATTCCGCTTATTACAGTGAATGCAAAAAAAGAGTTTATGGCTGCACTTGAAGGTATAAGTGACCCTGAGACCAAACGTAAAGCTATCGGTGAAAAGTTCATCGAAGTATTTGATGCTGAGGCTAAAAAACATACTGATGTGGCATTTTTGGCACAAGGAACACTTTATACAGATGTCATAGAATCAGTCTCTGTCAAAGGTCCATCAAAAACCATCAAATCACATCATAATGTAGGTGGATTACCTGACTGGATGACATTTGAATTGGTAGAGCCTTTAAGAGAAATTTTTAAAGATGAAGTACGTAAATTAGGACTAGAATTAGGACTCCCCAAAGATATGATTGGACGACATCCGTTTCCTGGTCCAGGACTGGCTATTCGGACTATGGGGGCAGTTACTGAAGAGGGGCTACACCTCATTAGAGAATCAGATGCCATCATGCAAGAAGAGCTTAAAGCCACAGGTTACTACGATAAAGTATGGCAAGCTTTTACAGTACTGTTAAATGTACAGTCAGTGGGAGTGATGGGTGATAATCGTACCTATGATAATACTGTGTGTATACGTATTGTAGAATCTGTTGACGGAATGACGGCAACATTTGCACATATCCCCCATGATATTTTAGAAGGTATGAGTCGTAGGATTATCAATGAAATTGACGGGATTAATCGTGTAGTGTACGATATTTCTTCCAAGCCACCTGCAACAATAGAGTGGGAATAATCATAGGATGTGTTTCCCCGCTTATATAACATATATACTGCTTTCAATCATCGTAGGTTTTTTAGTTATTCTTTCTATATTTTCGGCTAATTTATTTTATGCACTCCCTATGATGGTATTTGCTATTATGCAAAGTAAAATCACATGTCCAAAATGTAAACAGTCCATCTTAAAAAATAAAAATGGATGGTATATTTTTACTATGAGAAGTATATGTAGACATTGTGGACAAGATACACTTTTATGTGAAATAGAGTCTGATGAGGTGACTTCCAAACGTTTGAAATAATAAAATAAAGGTTTTTTATGAATTTGATATTAGTCAGATATTTATTTCTGTTTCTGCTAGCTTTAGCTTTTACCTATGCAGAGGGAGAGATAGAAGAACCTTCAGAAAAAGAAGAGATTAAAGATACCATTGTTGTACATGGCATGGTATTGTATGGAAGGGTGACAAATTTAGGACCTGAAAAACTTTCTTTTAAATTAAACTACAGTGAGGGTATTAATCATATAGCTTATAAAGATATTGATTCTATATATACAAAATACAATTATCACATTTCGTTTAACCGTATAGACATAGATGGGAGAGTAATTGGGATTGAAGATAATAAATATTTAAAGGTTATGGAAGGTAAGAATCTTCGACGAATTAAAATAGCTGATATAGACAATTTTGTAATGTCAGTAAGTGATGACGATTCTTTGGAAAATAAAATCAGAAATACCTTTCCTTATGTAAAAGGTAATATCAATGTTGGTTTCGAAATAGAAAGTGGAATCAGTGAAAAGAACAAAGTAGATATTTTGTTAAATTTACAAAGTAAGCAAGCGGAACATGAAGTCAAACTGTATATTGATTATGCTTTTGAAACGACTCAAACAGAAGGTACGCCTACTGTACAAAACAAAGATGAACTTGTAGGTATTATGATGTATAAAAATCATTTTACCAATGACAAGTTTTATTATGCAGCTCTTTTAGCAGAGTATGATCGTCCAAGACAGATTGAAGACAGATTTATTCCAAATGTGGGTTATGGTAAAAGATTTAGCTTTGGTAAGTCTCAATGGTTGGAAACCAGTATGGGTTTGGGGTATGCCACATCGAGGTATACAGATAAGCAATTTGAAGATAAAAACTTCCCAGTAGCTGCAGTACAACTTACAGGTAAATATCAATTTGATGATTTAGTACTTATTAATAGTTTAATTATGGATGGTTTTATGATGTACTTCCCAAGTCTCCAAGATATAAATGAAGATTGGATATTTAGGTCAAATGTAAGTTTCACAGTCCCACTTTTGGACTTTTTTTCGGTTAGGTTGGTATTTGACTTCATCAATGACTCTAACCCGAACCCTACAATAGGGAATAATAAAACAACAAGTAAATTGTTGTTTGGTGTTGATTTTTAATAGACATGAGTTTCTTTGAAAAGCTTGTGCTATAATATTTAAAAAAGGTTTATATCATGAATAATAAATTACTTCTTAGCATTTCTTTTGTAAGTATGATGATATCTGTATCGGGATGTAGTGGTAAGATGCCATATACAGAAAGTAATAGTGTTGAGGAATGTGAAATTATCAATAAAAAAATTACAAAGATAGATAAATTTATAGAGGGTGTGAAAAACACAAGTGCTTTTCATTTAGAAGAAATTGCCCCTGCCATGACTACACCAGATATCACAGTAAGTAACAATAAAGCAAAAATGCTACGTGATGCTAAAAGTAAAAAAGAAGCGTTATTAATAGAACATCAAAGATTAGGATGTAAAGTTAAAACATAATTATAGAAGTATATGAATGAAAAATGAAACTTCTAAAAATATTTCTATTGTGATTATTTTTATTTCGTTTTGCCTCTTCATGTATGTTAGCTATAAAGCGTTAGTTGTTGTAGATGCAACTCAAATTGGAACTTCAAACGGTATATATACTTCATATGTAAGCACATCAGAAGAGATACAGCAAAAAGCTAGAAATTTGACACAAGCTTGTAATGACACATTATGTAGTGTAGAGTCAGTTTTAAATTTTGTAACAGCGATTCCATATGTTACAAATACTTTTCAGAAATCTAGTCCAAAGAAAACAATAGAACAAAACTTTGGGGATTGTGATGACAAGAGTAACTTACTTATTTCGCTATTGCATGTGTTGGATATAGAAGCATATTTTGTGTTAGTACCTAAACACATTTTTGTTATTGTGAGATTATCAGATAAGAGGTTATTGGGTAAAAAAGGTCTTTGGGTGAATTAACAGAAATATTATATTTTGGAAAGTACTGTTAAAAATTCAAAAATTGGCTTCCCTTTCCAATATAATTTAGAGGAAATTCATGCAATTATTGACCCGTTTAAGAATGAAAAAAAGAGTTTGAATCAATTAGAATATAAACTTTAGTCAAATAGACTAAAGTTAATTGTAGAGAAACTTGCAATATTTAGAAAAATATATTATAATCCCGGAAAATAAATTATACAGGAGAAACATAATGGCAAAACATCAGTTTCAAACAGAAATTGGGCAACTTTTAAAGCTCATGACACACTCTCTTTATTCAAATAAAGAGATATTTATACGAGAACTTATTTCTAACTCTAGTGATGCAATTGATAAGTTTAACTATCTTTCGTTAACAGATGAAAAATTTAAGAATGAAGAGTGGGCTGGAAAAGTATTTATAAAACTGGATAAAGAAGACAACTCTCTTACTATTGGAGATAATGGTATAGGAATGAATGAAGCAGATTTAATGGATCACCTAGGAACTATTGCTAAGTCCGGAACCAAAGCTTTTATGGAAAACTTAACAGGTGATGCAAAAAAAGATTCAAATCTTATCGGACAGTTTGGTGTTGGGTTTTATTCTGTATTTATGGTGGCAGAAAAAGTTGATGTTATCTCAAAGAAGGCAGGGGAAGAACAGGCATATAAATTCTCTACAGATGGTTCTGGAGAGTATGAAGTAACACCTGTGACTAAAGAATCTCATGGTACTGTGATTTATATTAAACTCAAAGAGGAAGAAAAAGAGTTTTTAGAAAAACAACGTATACAAACAGTGGTGAAAAAATATTCTAATCACATTGCATACCCTATTATGTTGAATTATTCTGAAGAGGTAACAGAGGGGGAAGGTGATGAAAAAACCACTAAAATGGAAAATAAAACTGAACAGATTAATGCAGCTACAGCACTTTGGACACTTTCAAAGTCTGAATTGAAAAAAGAAGACTATGTAGAGTTTTATCAAACTATAGCACATGATAGCGAAGAGCCTTTAACTTATATTCATAATAGAGTGGAAGGTTCTCAAGAATTTACAACACTTTTTTACATTCCTAAAACTGCTCCTATGGACATGTACAGACCAGATTTTACCCCAGGTGTCAAACTGTATGTAAAACGTGTATTTATCACTGATGATAATAAAGAGTTGCTACCAATGTATCTTCGTTTTGTAAAAGGTATTATGGACTCAGAAGACTTACCATTAAATGTCAGCCGTGAATTACTCCAAGAAAATAAGATTTTGGCAAATATGAAACAACACTCTGTAAAGAAAATTTTGCAAGCGGTTAAAAAATTGACAGGCGAAGATGAAAAGCAATTTACCAGTCAATATAACAAACTCATTAAAGAAGGAATTTATACAGATCATGTCAATAAAGAGTTACTTCTAGATATTGTAAGATATAAGTCTTCAACCCAGGAAGGTATGGTGAGTTTTGAAAGTTATATTTCACGAGCAGATTCGGAAAAGAAAGTAATATACTATCTTTTAGGTGAAGATGAAAAAATGCTTAGAAATTCACCTTTGCTTGAGGCATACAATAAAGCAAATATTGAAGTACTTATCATGGATGACAAAGATGAAGACAGTATTGTTACTCCTATGATAGGGCAGTATAAAGAATGGGAGCTAAAAGATATTACAACTATCGAAGCACCTGATTCTAAAACTGAAGAAGAGAGAGAAGAGATAGAGAAAGAATTTAAAGCACTCACTGACAAAATAAAAGAAGTTTTAGGTTCAGAAGTAAAAACTGTAAAAACATCTACACGTCTAATTGATAGTCCTTCCTGTGTGGTGAATGATCCATCAGATCCTATGGCTGCAATGGCAGGAATTTTTGCACAGATGGGTGAAGCAATGCCTGAAGCACCAAAAATATTGGAAATTAATCCAGACCATGAGATGATTAAAAAATTAGCGACTTTAGATGATACATCATTATTTGGGGATCTCGCTTGGATATTATTGGATTCTGCAAGGCTCTCCGAAGGTATAGAGATTAAAGATAAAGGGGCATTTGCTTCTCGTATAGCATCTCTAGCTACAAAAGTGATTTAATCTATATAACATCTTCTTTCAAGAAGATGTTATAGAAAGTAATCTTAGAGTAATTTCTTTAATTGATGAAGAGGCATTGGTTTGTGTGCAAGAAATCCCTGGTAAGAATCACAATTGATCGATTTAAGTTGCATTAAGGTCTCTTGATTTTCAACTCCCTCAGCTAAGATTTTAAAATTGAATTTTTTTCCTATCGCGACGACAGATTCCACAATTATAGCATCACCAGTATTCTCATTCATACTGAAAACAAATGATTGATCAATTTTTATTGTATCCACCGGTAGCTCTTTTAAATACGCCAAAGAGGAGTAACCCGTACCAAAATCATCAAGGGAAACTGTAAAGCCAAAAGATTTTAATTCATGTACTTTTTGAATGGCCTCTTTAAGGTTTTCCATTACCCCATTTTCAGTGATTTCTAATTCTATCCATTCAGGTTTTACTTTATGCTTACTCACAAGTAACATAAGGTTTTCAACAAAAAGTGGTTGTAGAAAATGTATGGTACTGACATTGATTGCGATATGATTAAGTGTAAAACCCTTTTTAAGTAAACTAATGGTTTTTATTTCACTAAGTACTTTATCAAAAATCCATTCTTCAAGTTTAATAATGATACCACTCTCTTCAGCAATAGGAATAAACGTTGCAGGAGGGATAGAACCTTTAGTTGGGTGGTTCCATCGCACAAGTGCTTCAGCTCCTGTGATTTTATTTTCCTTAAAATCAAGTTGTGGTTGATAATGTATTTCAAATTCATGATTTTTTATCGCTTTATGGATGTCATTTTCAAGCATGAGTTCTTCCTTTATATCTGCACTCATACTACTTTGATAAAATAAGCTTGTGCCCTTACCTGCACCTTTTGCCCTGTACATCGCTGTTTCAGAACGCTTTAGAAGGTCATATGCCGATGCAGAATCATCGTTAAACAGTACGGCACCAATGGTAAAACTTAAATGATATTCCTCTCCAGCTAGGTTTAAAGGCAAGATAAATTGTTTATTGATGGTGTCTATATATTGTTTTATATTTTCTTGAGATTGTTTTTCCTCCTTGTTCAGTTTGGGAATAAAAATAACAAATTTATTTCCACTGATACGGGAAAATGTTTCAGCAGTACTAATAATCTTTTCTATGCGAATTACAACTTGCTTAAGTAAATTATCTCCTACATCATGTCCGTAGGTTTCATTCACTTTTTTAAAGTTATCAATATCAAAAACAAGAAGTGCTGCATATTCTTTTTGATTGTTGTCAATAAGGAAACTTTTTAATTTATCCATGAGTAGTGTACGGTTTGGAATATTGGTCAGTATATCATAGTAGGCATACCTAATCATTTTCTCTTTTGCTGTAATTTCATTGGTGATATCATTGATGATAGTAATACCCCCAGCAACCTTCCCATCCGTATCAAACATAGGGACACATGAAAGATTTACATAAACGCCGATATCATTTTTCAGTATTTCAAATGGACCTCTATAATGACCAGTATCTCCTTTAAATACTTTTTTATGTGCTAAGATTATACGTTTATTTTGTATATCATGCACATCCAAATGAAGTAAACTTTTTTTGGTTGACTTTTTATTCATTTGTATAAAGTGCGTATTGACATCTTGTAGTTTCAAATCTTTATCATAGTAGTATATCCCTACAGGTGCACGCTCAAATAAGGAGAAAAACCGTTCTTTCAATTTTTCATGGGAATGTTTAATACTAATAAAGTGTTGACGATTATTCAAAGAGTTATTGATGATTTTGCCATAATAGTTTGCGATGAGTATCATGATGAGTATTAAAGCCAATACAGCATAAGCAATTTTAGTATATAAATCATCTTCCATAAAAAATAAACGTAAAATAAGAGGTGAATAGGCAGCTAGAACATAGGTTAAAAGTAAATCCTGCTTTGAGGCAAGTACTCCCATGGCAGAAAAACCAATGGCAAATAGAAACAACATGACTATCATTTGATTCATTAGATTTGACTCAGGAAAAACTAAAAATGCAGCACTCCCCCATACTATACCACTAAGGAGTATATTGGTATAGTATTTATCTAACCATATATCAGCATTTTTAAGTTTATTTTCTTCTGGTTCATTTTTAAATTGATAGTAATGGTATAGTTGATATAAGAACATAATAAAACTAACAAGTAGCCAGATACCAATAGAATAGGAATCTACAACATTAATCTGCATAGCACTTAATAGGAATGCGCCTAATATATTACCAAGTAGCATAATAGGCAGTGAGATATAGTAGAAACTTAATTTGTCATAGGTTAAGCGGTTTTCAAATGAGATGGACTTATTGTCAATAGCTTGATTAAAATCTTCTGCATTTATTTGATTGTTCATTATTATTATCCGATGTATGTTTAAATTAACTTTATGTAAAAGTATGATGTTTAAGTTAAACTATAGCATAAATGAGATTATATTAATCAATATATGATAAAATAATTCAGCATACCAATATACGTTATTTTTTTAAGAAGGAAAGTCTGTGAATCAACAACAATCACCACAAAAACGTGCTACCATTATTTCAAGTTCAGTGGCCATGATACTTGTGCTGATTAAGCTCATTGTAGGGTTAGCAAGTGGCTCTGTTGCAGTACTCGCTTCAGCAATTGATTCTATTTTAGATATGGCAGTATCTCTGTTTAATTATTTTGCGATTAAAAAATCTGAAGAACACCCTAATAGTGCTTATCAATACGGTAAGGGAAAAATTCAAGCAATTGCTGCTGTCATCGAAGGTACCGTGATTACTGTATCAGGGTTTTACATTATCTATATAGCGATTGAAAAGTTGGTAAATACTAGTAAGACTTCTCTTCTAATCCCCTCCATTATTGCTATGTTGATTTCTATTTTACTTACATATTTTTTGGTACAGTATTTACGTAAAGTTGCTAAGGAAACAGATAGTTTGGTTATCAAAGCTGATGCCTTACATTACCAGACAGACCTTTTATCAAATACGGCAGTTTTATTGGCATTGGCATTAGTGGCAATGACAGGGCTGGACTGGATAGATGCACTTTTTGGTTTAGGCATAGGGGTATATATTATCTATACTGCTTATGAAATCATTGTTGAGGGTATAGAAATACTTTTAGATCGTGCATTAGAAGGGGATAGTGTAGCCAAGATTGGTGAAATTATTTCTCAACATTCAGAGGTTACCAGCTATCACTGGCTTAAAACAAGAACAGATGGGAGTACTAACTTTGTTGAGTTTCACCTAGTCTTGCGTCCTAGTATGCGTCTAATAGAAGCACATAGAATTGCAGATGAAATAGAAGATAAGATTAAACTCATTGAAAAGCAAAAAAAATGGGTAATCACGCCACATTTTGATCCTTATGATGATGAGGAAATCAATGAGGCAATGTTAAATGACCATACTTTATTAAAAGAGAAGGAATGATATATCTTTTATCACCTGTTTCTAAAGAAAATATCTGTCATCTTCCTATGATTGAATTTGCTTTGTTGGATGTACAGATAGATTTTTCTGGTTATAATATTCTTATGTTTACTTCAAAACAGGCTGTTAAAAGCATAGAACAATTAAATCCAAAATGGAAAGAGCTTCCCTGTTTAGCAATTGGGACTGCAACAGCAAGAGAAATAGTCAATCTAGGAGGGAGGGTGATATATAAGCCAGAATCATTTTATGGAGAAAAACTGGGTAGCGATATTATTCAAAAATTTCAGTATAAAAAAATCTTGTATCTACGTCCCAAAGAAGTATTTTTTGATGTAAAGCAGTTTTTATCCCATGCAGGCTTAGAGATAACAGAACACATTATCTATCAAACATCATGTGTTCAATATACGAATACAGATAAACCATGTAAGAATGCTATCATTATTTTTACTTCACCCTCTACAATCCATTGTTTTTTAAAAAATTTTAAATGGGATAAGAGCTATATGGCAGTTGTGATAGGTGAATCAACAAAAAAACATTTACCAGATGATGTAAAATGTGTTGTGGCAGATGAGCCTATGATTGAAGCATGTATTAAAAAAGCAAAATCTTTAATTTAAGCCTAACTATAATTTCAAATAGGATATAATTAACTTAACCTAGATGATGCGACGACTGTATTTGGGGTCCAACATTAATCTTAGTGGGACATGTAGTCTTTTGGTGTGCGGAAGTTTTTATTTGAGTGTAGTGAATACACGAGAAACCATCCCCTAAAGAGAGACTCTCTCCTACACCGTTGGCTTATTAGGGCCGACTTAAAACAGAACGCTCATCTGGGGCATTTATTAGTAACGATATTTGCACGCATAGGCTTTCCCAAAATGCCATCGACGAACAGGGAGTTCGCCTTCAGACATTTTGAAAAACCCT
>DQVJ01000015.1 GCA_015661795.1 Sulfurovum sp. | reverse complement strand
TACTAATAGACGAAGGTATTTGGAAAGAAAAATACCACTCTAAAACACTAGATACCGTCATAAGTAACCACTATGACCTTGTAGTCACTGTGTGTGATCATGCACAAGAGACTTGTCCTGTGTTTCCTAAACCAGTCAAAACTTTACATGTGGGATTTGATGACCCTGATGGTAAAGATTACGAGGCGTTTGAAGCTACACTTGCTGAAATACGTGAAGTATTACTGCCTAAAGTAACAGAAGCACTTTCATGAAATTTTGCACAATAATCAAAGACTATACGTAATCAAAACAAACACTATTGCAGTAATAGAGATAAAACAATTACTAATTTAAAAGGAAAATAATGAATAAACATGTATTTAACACAAAAAAAGGTGTAAAGATAGCTTTCACAGGGGCAGTAGAAAAACAAAATATCATCAAAATGGTAGAAAACTGCGCGACAGGTTCTTGTGAATGTATGACAAATGAGACAAAAGTAAAAATAACCAATATGGAAGTCTCAGGGGAAGATGGTAAAGTCAATCTTAATCTTACAGGAAATGTAAGTAAAGAAGAGATAGAAGCTGCTTTGGCAAGATCTAAAGTCATTCTGTAATGTTTTTAGCCTCTTCTTTATTCCTCATTACCCTCATCTTTGTCATTTGGCAACCAAAAGGCTTGCAGATAGGTACAACGGCTGTTATAGGTGCTATCATAGCTGTCATTATAGATGTGGTAAGTTTTCAAGATGTATATACTGTTATAGATATCGTATGGGATGCTACATTGGCATTTATTGGAATCATCATTCTTTCTATGGTACTTGATGAGATAGGTTTCTTTGAATGGTCAGCCATAAAAATGGCAAAACTCAGTGGTGGAAGTGGTAACAAAATGTTTGTATATATGTTACTGCTTGGTGCATTGGTAGCTGCATTCTTTGCAAATGACGGTGCAGCACTCATCTTAACCCCTATTGTGTTAGCTAAAATGAAATACCTAAAAATGAAACCTCTTGCTATTTTTGCATTCTTAATGGCTGGAGGGTTTATAGGTGATGCTGCATCTAACCCTTTGGTTATCTCAAACTTAACCAACATTGTCACAGCTGGATATTTTGACATAGGATTTATAGAATATGCTAAAAATATGTTCTTACCAAACCTTTTAAGTATTGTCGCTTCTATCGCTATTTTATGGTTTTATTTCCGTAAAGACATACCACTTGCAGTAGATGTAGAACTGCTTCCTGAACCTTCCTCAGTCATTAAGAACCAAACCATGTTCAAGTTCTCTTGGTTTTTCCTAGCACTTTTGATGCTTGGATATTTTATAGGTGACCATTATAATCTTCCTATATCAGTATTTGCCCTGGGTGGTGCTTTGGTTTTCTTGGCTATTGCAAATTATTACAAAGCAGTCAAACCGATAGAAACCATTCAAAAAGCACCATGGCAAGTGGTGTGGTTCAGTATAGGTCTATATGTCGTTGTATATGGTCTAAAGAATGCTGGACTGACGGATGTGATAGCTTCTTGGATTGAAGTCCTTAAACAACAAGGTGAAGCCATCGCCATCATAGGAACTGGTTTTTTATCTGGAGTCATTTCAGCTCTGATGAATAACATGCCTACTATCATGATTATGGATATTGCTATTGACAAAGTGGGATATACTGGAAATGAAGCCCTTGTTTATGCAAATATACTGGGATCAAACCTAGGGCCCAAAATGACTCCTATCGGTTCATTAGCTACCTTACTGTGGCTACATGTACTTGCACAAAAAGGTGTAAAAATTGGCTGGGGAGAATATATGAAAGTAGGTTTAGTGATTACCCCACCCGTATTATTTGTCGCATTGTTAGGTTTGATATAAATTCAAATCTAACATTTTAAATAAATATCTAAGCAAATACTCCATTGTCAAAATCCTTGAGTATTATGGTTTTGCACATATCCTTACTTGTTTTTGTTATACTATATAAAGAAGAATAGATTTTGAGGTATCCAATGGGTAGTGAAATAAGTAAGAGGGTATTTACAGACAAAGATTTTATATTATTTAAAAAAGCATGGCTGAATGAACTTAAATATATTAAAATATTATTTGAGAAAGGTTCAGAAGTTTTCTCAAACAAGTACCGCATAGGCTACGAAATGGAAGTTTGTATCCTTGATGACACAAACCTTCCTAATCCTATCAACAAGAAAATGTTGGAGGACATCGACTCTCCACTTTTTACCAATGAACTAGCAAAATATGACCTTGAGATCAACGGGAACGTTTTTGAACTTGATGATAAAGCACCTCAAAATGTAGACAAAGACCTACAGTCACTTTGGGATAAAGCACAAAAATCTGCTACAAAATTTAATGCACAACTAGGACTTTTTGGTGTACTACCCTCTCTAAAACTTGAACATTTCAACAAAACCCTCTACCAGTCAGAAATGCATAGATATACACTCGTATCTCAGCGTATGAAAGAGTTAAGACATGAAAATGTAAAAATTTTGTTTCATGGTGAAGATGAAGTATCTCTACAAAAAGATGATGTTATGCTTGAAGCACTTGGAACTTCTTTTCAAATACATCTTCAAATTCCTTTTGATGAAGCAGTTGAGTATTATCATGCTGCACTTCTAGCATCCGTTGTTTTGCTTGGATTTTCTGCAAATTCACCTTTAGTCATGCGGAAAAGAGCATGGCATGAATCACGTATTCCAATCTTTGAACAATCTGTAGACACTAGGGACAAACAAAGAAGAGAACATGGAGATGAAACAAGGGTACATTTTGCACATGACTACATAGATTCCTGGCTAGATCTCTTTGAACAAAATAAAGCCTTCAAAATTATGTTTGCTGACATAAGGGACACCCCTGTAAATGAACTTCATCATTTCAATCTTCATAACGGTACAATATGGAGATGGGTACGTCCCATTTTAGATAAAGACAAAGAGGGAAAGTATACACTGAGGCTTGAACTTCGTATACTTCCGTCTGGTCCGACACTCGTAGATACCCAATGTAACCTATGGTTTTTTATTGGCCTTATTCAAGGTTTAGTCAAATCAAAAATAAGCCTTAAAAAGATACCATTTAAAACGCTAAAAAATGACTTTTATACGGTTGGAAAAAGAGGATTCGATACACAGTTTCATGAACCTCTCAATGCTCAAAAGGTCTCTTTGAAAAAGTGGATATTAAATGATGGGCTGAGACTTACCAAAATAGGTCTTGCCTCCTTTGGAATAAACAATATAGATAACTACCTCAATATAATAAAACAAAGAACAGTAAGTGGGCAAAATGGTGCAGCATGGCAACTTGCACATTTTAAAAAATACAGCAGCATATCCAAGCTTATGGAAGACTATCTGAAAAATACTAAAAAAAATATGCCTGTACACACATGGAGTCTATAGATGAATTATCTAAATATACTATATAAAATACCTGAAGTATTTTTAAACATTTCACATCGTGAGTTAAAAAACGTTTTTAACAAACCAACATTGATTCATCTTAAAGGAGAGAAAAATCCTGCCCTTTTTATATCAATCTTACTCCATGGAAATGAATTTAGTGGCTTAGAAATCATGCAAGAAATTCTGAAAAAATATAAAAGTAAAAATGGCTATGACTTACCTAGAGATTTATGGCTCTTTGTTGGCAATGTAGATGCTGCTGCACTGGACTTAAGACAGTTAGAGGATCAAGTTGATTTTAATCGTGCATGGCCAGGTACAAAAAATCCTGAGACAAAAACAGCACAACTCATGCAAGAAGTTATGACGACCATCAGTAAAGATGCTCTTTTTGCATCCATTGATATACACAATAATACAGGACAAAATCCTTACTATGGATGTATCTCAACAGTCAACGAAAAAAATAAACACCTTTGTTCTTTATTTAACCACATTGCAATAGTATTTAAAACACCTAAAGGTGTGTCTACTATGGCATTTGATACACTTTGTCCTGCCATTACACTGGAATGTTCTACCCCTGGTAATAAACCTGCAAAAGAAAAAGCATTTGAATTGATTGATGACCTAATGCACATGGATCATTTTCCTACAAACAAAGTTGCTAAGCATGACTTACAACTTGTAAAAATTTTTGCCACTATCAAAATAAACAAAGGAGTCACATTTTGCTTTGAAGATGAGAAGAATAAGACACATGTGGATTTAACAATGGTTGGCAACTTTGACCAACATAATTTTACATTGTTGAAAAAAAATGAAATTTTTGCATATTCAAAAGTTGCTAAACCATTTGTAGTTATTTCAGAAGAAGGTAAGGATATTACAGAAGAAATCCTGCAAAATCATAATGGCAACATATCACTTAGAAAGTCGCTTATACCTGCCATGATTTCTCTGGATAAGAAAATAGTGCTTCAAGACTGTTTGTGCTATCTGCTCAAAGACTACTAGCTCTACATAAAGGTATGTAACAGCTAATACTTTTCCAGAGGATTATACTTGAGTGTAACAGGTTCAGAGAAATTAGGTACATCATCATAAGTAAATACAGAATAATATTTTTCCTTATCAAATGACGCAAAATTATCATATGTCCAGCTATCCTTACCCCCATATATTTTCACACCATCCATAAAATGCCTAGGCGTATGAAAACTATTACGGACAACATAATAACCTCTTAAAGCATCATCTTCTACTTTATCCCACATAAGTTTTATCATACGATTCTCTTTCGAAATTGTTAGATTTTCAACTTTGCTTACTGCATTACGTCTTTTATCAATATATTTTACAATAAGCTGGACATCATCCCATTTTATAATACGGTTTTTAATTCCTAATGAACTGGTAGGCTTTATCACCAACTTAAGTTTTTTAGCATTTTGGTGAATTTCATCCAAAATATTTTTTGAAAATGTATCAAATTTAAAATACTGTTGTTCTTTAGTATTCAACGCTGATTCTGCTACTTCATATCCAATGTATTCAATTTTCTCGCGTGCTTTAATGTCTTCATAACTATTGGCTTCTTCAAGCTCTACAAGTTCGACATAATAGCGTACATCTGACTTATTTTTAAATGTATTGGTATTACGTATTTGAAGTGTACATTCAGTAATGACCGTATTTTCAGAGTCAGGGAGTTGACTTAAATCAAACTCCATATATCCATAAACACGTTCTGCATCTTCATCAAACCCACTCTTTAGACCCTCTTCCATTTTGTTATTCTTGCATACAGTAGAAAGTGTTGAAGGAGAAAGATGTATCTTTTCATTTTCGAGTGTATATTTGATATCTAAAATAGGTCTATGATGGATACCTCCACCAAATTTTCCATAACCAATATCAAATTGCATCATTTGGGAGTCTTCACCATTAGGCAGATTTTTTGGACCATCCATTCTGAAAACTGCTTTATTTTTTTCTAATTCAGTTTGCAACAGTTCACACTCATGTTTTGAAAAACTCCAATGATTCCAAATACCTTGCGTTAAATTACTAGACTGGATTGCACGACCTATCACCCCATGTGCCGTAGCATTTTCCACATCATTAAAATCTGTTATTTCAGGACAACTGTCTTGCTCAAGCAAGGAAAGATTCCATTCACCAAATTTTTCTATTTTTGCCGCAACACGGTTCATAGGATAGATATAAAAACGTGCTGATTTAATCGTAGCATTTTCAGGAATACTGCTCAAATCAAAACTGATGACAGAGTTACATATACCTTTAGATTTATTGATACCTACAAAAAGTGAATTTTGACCAAAATGTGATCTATTCTCTTCTTGCATAAATTCCCCAACATAACCTGTACCAGATTTGTTTGCAAAGATAAGCTTGAAAAACTCATCCTTTTCAAGACCAGTACGTACATCTACCACAGGTGCAAAAGGTGATTTATATCCTGTTTTTTTATTCACTGCACGTATAGTGTAATGGTAGTTTGTAGAAGAGTTTAAATCAGTATCTGTAAAACGTGTTCCACCTACTATCCCTACTTTTGTACGTGCGTTACATGCATCTTTATCTTTTGTACTTCTGTATATCTCAAAAAATATATCATCACGCACTTCATATTTCCACTTCAAAGTCACAGAAGATGCGTCTCTGTCTTCGATGGTAAATGCATCTACTCTTTTTGGGGCTGCTGCAGAATAATTAATTACTTCTGAAAAAACATGTTTAAGTGCTGGTATATTTTCATTGATACTCCCAGACATACTTTTCATATAATCAGGTATATTTTTTGTACCTACTTCTACTACAATCGCTATGATTCCTTTACTGTAATAATATTCTCTACCAGAACCAGATATCAAATGTGCAGGTGGCTTTCCTCTATGAATACCATACTTTCTACCAGTCACTTTAGATATTTCATCATTCATATTTGCACATAAAACGTTCATATCTGTTCCGTCTATTTCTGCCTCGTGTGTAAATTTATGGGCAGGGAAAAAGACATTACCTTGTGAATGATAATCCAACGCTATAGTGATGTTATCATGGGTATCTACAAAAGCTTTGATTGCACTGCTCTCTGCTTCAGAAAAAGGTTCTTCCCCACCATACACGTTTGAAGAGGTACTACTTTGTTTTACAAAACCAATAGAGAAATTTCTGTTAAGGTCTACACCGATAGTACCATCATAGTTTGGTCGCCTATTTTTACGCCAAAAAGAAAAGTGTTTCCGTGAGTACTCATATCCATCAGGATTTAAACAAGGTACCATATAAATAGTAGATTCTTCTAAACTTTTTTCGAGTTGAGGATCTATACTTTGGTTTTGAACTATATACTCAATGAATTTTAATGCCAACTCATGGCCTATCCATTCACGTGCATGTACAGAACCTGTAAAAAGCATCGCTGGTTTTTCATCGGCATGTTCTACGTTTTTGGATATTTTGGCAAGCACAATATCTCTGCCCTCGTAGGTTGTACCTATTTTAATAATATTGATTAGATTTGGATGCGATTTTTCCATCGTATAAAGAAAGTCTAAACTTTCTTTATACGACATATATTGTTTTTTCATTCGTAGTATTCTCTTTATATAATTTCTTTTGTCCCGATATAAGGTACATACATCAGCATAATAGTATATATACACTCATGTATGTTTCCACGCAATATGCGTAGAAACAAAAAATCATAGAATTTTACAGTTTATTTTTAAATGTTTCCCATTCTTTGATAAGTTTTGTAAGAAACTTTTTCTTAAACCATGAAATTTCTTCCATGATTTTATGAGGTGCAGTCTCTAATGCATGAACTAACTCTGTAGTATCAAACTTGTCCATGATATGTTCAGCTTTTTTCTTTCCTATTCCTTCAACTGATGTTAAAAGCTTTTGTATTTTCTTTTCAGTTAAAACGATGGCTGATTTTTCTGATTCTTCAGACTCATCTGCTGATATTTTTGGATTACTCTGTGAATGTACTTTTCTTATGCTTCTTCCATAGTTATCTTGGAAATTCCATTTTTCACTTGGCCACTCTTCATAGTTTCTATCTTCAGTAAGAAGCATTGGGTACAGACTATCCATTTCATGTAAATACATCTCACCTTCTTCTGTTTCTTTAACTTTTTTATCAAGGAAATATGCACCATCATAACTTGGTGTATAGTTACCAAATGTAATATAACGAAGTGTTCGTAGTACAGAAGGATCCATTTTACCAAGCTCTTCCCAGTTGAAAAGTGGGATATTCGGTTTAGGGAATCTACCATCTGAGAATTTCCACATGAGGTATTGACCTATCCAGTCTCGGATATATGGAAATGCTGCAAATGCAGTAGCACATTCTAAAATACGGTATTTCCCATCTTTCCCAACTGCCACATCACATGCCCAGTACTCTGCATTGGCCGCTTTAGATACCTGTACAGCAAGATCAAGCAACTCTTTAGGAACATTCATATAGTCCATCTCACCACCTTGAGACGTGTTGGTTAACCATTCACCTTCAGGAGCTCTTCTCCAAAAAGCACAAACAGGTTTATGTCCTATAAGCATCACACGCACATCTGCTTCCATAGGAACAAAATCTTGGAAATATGCAGGATGATATTTTTTCTGCGCTAAAAGATTTCTGGCTTCTTGTTTAGAATCTACTTTATGTACAAAATAACCACCATAATTAGAAGGACCGTATGATTTTTTAACAATTTTAGGAAATTTTGTTTTACCTATAAAATTATCTGCTTTATTTTTATCATAAAAAATATATGTTTTAGGGATAGGTATCTCATATTTCCATGCAAAACGCGTTACATTTTCTTTAGATTTATTTGAAAATTGTGTGTCCAATGATGGTATAAACTGTACATTTGGCAGTTCACGTGCAATCTCTCTAAATGTTTCATATGCTGTTGCCGGTATATTTCCTATCAATATATCAATCTTTTTACGTTTTACTTCTTTGATAAAACGGTTTTTATCATTTTTCCAATGATAAGTTACAGTTTCAATCTTATTTGGCCACCCTCTGAAGTTTGATTTGTCGAAAAATCTTAATACGTAATCAAGATAGAGTAATCCTATTTTTGGTAGTTCTTCGTTACTTTTTTTCTTTGCCATGTTAATCTCTTTTATTTACTTTGCTACTATTATTCTTTGAAGTTTTCCCAACAATACTTCAATCCCTCTTATTTAACCCAAAACCTCTTTCGATGCTTTTACTGTGTTTTTCTGTCTATCAAGTCTACAATCAAGTCAATCTTCCTTTTGTTAAAATCTAATCCCATCTCTTCTTGTTCTGGTGTAGCAAAAGCAGGTATACCATTTACTTCAAGCACAACATATTCTTCTGTTTCCAAATCATAAATGATATCTACTCCTGCAATATCTACACCACAGACTTTGGCTGATTTTTTTGCTATTTCTACTATTTCATCATCTGGTTCACGCATAAATACTGAACCCCCTGATGTAATATTTGTACGCCAATCTGTAGGTGAAGCTTTACGTCCATAACATCCTACAAACTGACCATCAACAATATCAACTCTAAAATCAGTATTATCATAATCAACAAATTTTTCTACATAGAAAAAACGTAAATCCATCTGATTTAAAAATGGCATAAGCATATCTAGAGTTGTTTGACTTTCTATTTTTGTGAGTCCCACCCCACCCCAGCCATCTGTCGGTTTATACACCATTTTTGACCATTTATTCATAATCTTTTGAAGTTGTTTTCCGTCATCTCTGTGACAAAGTTGAAATTCAGGTGTGGCAATACCATGTTGTTGAAGTAAAAAGGAAGTTTGGAACTTATCTTCAGTTAAAGAAAATGCATCATAAGAATTAATCATAGGAATCACCCGATTGAGCGCTTGATAAAGAAACATTTGGTATTGTGTCTGTTCTCCAGCATTATATGAAAAGAAAAGATCCAGTTCTTCAAGGTTGGTCTTCTTATGTACAATATGGTTATTTTTAGCTACTGCATGACGTAAATTAATATCCGTAATTGTTTCTATCTCTCGTTCACGTAATTTTTTAACGATTTTTTTCTGAATTTTGTCTCCCCCACCATTACTATAGAGCCACATCCCAATATTTCGTCCCATTTCCCTCTCCTTTGGATTATAAGCAATCTATAATCAACTATTTAATGTCAAATTATACTATTGTTTACTAAAATATCTTTAGTGAAAATACTAAATAAGCCCCTAATTTGGGCATTTCGAGGTTATTATGCTTAATGTAAACTTAAATGAATTAAAAACTATCATAGAAATCAATTCTTGGACTAAAAATAAACAAGGGGTAGATAAGGTTGGAGAACTATTTGCTTCATGGATGCAAGCACTTGACTATACACTTGAAAAACACACTAGAGAGCATATAGGTAATCACTTACATTTTAAATCTCCAAAGAAAGAAGGGAAAAAGCTACTGCTTTTAGGTCATATTGATACTGTTTTCCCTCCAGATAGTTTT